>JAFGHZ010000012.1 GCA_016929875.1 Dehalococcoidales bacterium | reverse complement strand
TGGTTCAGCTTGCCAAACACATAGTCAAGGCGGTAAGAAAATGAGCCCTGAAATTACCGGAATTGTCAGTATAGTTGTCCTTCTCCTGCTCATATTCCTGAGAATGCCCATTGGTTTTGCCATGGCCCTGGTTGGGTTTGCGGGATTTGCCTATCTGGGTTCGATCAAGGGAGCGCTACGCGTAATAGGGATGGAGCCCTTTGCGACGGCATCAAATTACATGTGGGGAGCGCTGGCACTATTCATTCTTATGGGACAGTTTGCCTTTCGAGCCGGTATCGTGGAACGACTTTATAACACCATATACAAGTGGCTCGGGCACCTACCCGGAGGCCTGGCAATTGCTACTATTGGAGCCTGTGGCGGATTCTCCGCGGTTTCCGCTTCTAGTCTGGCTACAGCCGCTACCATGGGTGCGGTAGCTTTGCCGGAAATGAAAAAGTATAATTACGACCCCGGCCTAGCAACCGGATGCATTGCGGCCGGCGGCACTCTGGGAATACTCATTCCTCCCAGCGGCATTTTTATCATGTACGGGATTTTGACGGAAACGTCTATTAGCCAGCTCTTTCTTGCCGGCATTTTACCCGGTATACTACTCACCAGTCTGTTTATCGCCACCATCTTACTACAGGTATTACGTAAACCCAATCTCGCTCCTTCAGGACCAAATGTTCCTATAAGAGAAAAGCTAGGATCAGTCCCGGGCATACTCGATATGGCAGCACTAATCATTCTGGTACTGGGGGGGTTGTGGGGAGGATTCTTCACCCCTAACGAAGCCGGCGCGGTCGGTGCTGCCGGGGCCTTACTTATCGGTCTCGTCAGAAAGAAGTTTACGGTGAAAAAATTCCTTGATTCTATTAGCGGCTCGATGCGGACGACGGCTATGATCCTGGTAATCGTTATCGGTGCGATGATATACAACCGTTTCCTGGCTGTGTCCATGCTCCCCATGTGGCTGGCATCATTTGTCCAGGACCTTCCACTTCCGACGGTACTGATTACTATAAGTATATTGGTGATATACGCGTTACTCGGGTGTGTTTTCGATTCGGGAGCGATTGTATTGTTGACCGTCCCCATCTTTTTCCCGGTCATCGTGGCACTGGATATTAATCCCATATGGTTTGGAGTAGCATTAACTATCATGGCCGAGATGGGACTGATTACTCCCCCGGTAGGCATGAATGTCTATATTATTGCCGGTATCGCTACCGATGTACCGATGAGCACCGTTTTTCGTGGGGTCCTTCCGTTTGTCATACCAATGATAGTCTGCCTTGCTCTCCTCCTCATCTTCCCCCAGATTGTGCTTGTCCTGGTAAATTTACTATATTAGCTGGCGACTATGTGTCCGATTGTCTCAAACCACAAACGAAAGCCCGGATAAAAAGACACAACAGAATTTTATACTACAGGGGATAAACTGATGAACAGAATCAAAAGCAATAAACCCATTGACCGGATGATAGAAAACATTCTGGAAACTCGTTTTGAAAATTTCGATTCAGCCACCGTGAAACACGCCAAAAACCGGATAATAGATACACTTGGCTGCCTCATTGGTGGAGCTAAAGACCCCAGCAATCCCCAACTCCTCGACCTCATCAAAAAATGGGGTGGCAGTCAGGAGTCTACCATCCTCGTGTATGGCAACAAAGTACCCGCTCACAACGCGGCAATGATGAACAGCATCATGGCCCGCTCGTTCGATTTCGAGCCGGTAAGTCCCCTCGTCGAGGGCATTAACGTGCCAGGGCATATCAGTGGAAGTACGATACCAACAGCGATAGCTTTAGGAGAACTTACCAGGATATCCGGGAAAGACCTGTTGACCGCCCTACTGGTAGGAGATGATATTTCTGCCAGAATATCCGTCGTCGGGAGCGGAATGAGTACTTTCAGCGGGCGAGACCGTGTCGGGCCGATAAATGCATTCGGGACAACCGCTATCGCCGGAAGACTACTCGGCCTAACTCATTTACAATTGAGAAATGCTTTAGGCTTGCTGCTTGCCTATTGCGGCGGCAGCCATCAAATGATACTCGATACTACAACCGGTTTCAAACTATCTCAGGGAACATCGGCTCGAGACGGGATTATCTCCGCCCAGATGGCCGAAGCCGGTTGGACCGGCGTCCAAGACAGCCTTTTATCTGATTTCGGTTATTTTAACCTCTCCGGCCAGGGACGCGATAAAAAAATGCTGACCGCGGGGCTTGGGGAAAAATACTACAGCGACAGCACTTTTAAACCCTATCCGTGCTGCCGATTGAACCATAGTGCCATTGACTCTACACTTGCCCTGGTGGGCAAAATAAAATTCGGAATTGAAGATACAAAAGAGATCATTATCCAGGTAGCGCCACCGGTTCTGAAAGACATCCTGGGACAGCCATTCAAGGTCGGAGACTTCCCGCACGCCAGCGCTATTTTCAGCCTGCAATATACAGTGGCTGACGCGCTATTGAGAAAGAGTGTCAAGCCGGAACACTTTACCGAGGATGCCATACGAGACCCGGGGATAAAAGCCGTGATCAAAAAAATGACCATGCAGGAATTGAAAGAAGGGCACGGGGAAAGCGCCAGAATCAGGATAATTACCATAGAAGGTAAAGAATACACAGAATTTACCGACATCGCGAAGGGAGACCCGCTAAACCCGCTAACCAAAGAGGAATTAATCGATAAATTCTGGACAAATGTCGAATTTTCGAAAGCCTTGCCTGAAAAAAAGGCTGAGAAAACTCTGGCAATTATTCAAGACCTGGAGAAACTCGACGATGTCAGCGAATTGGTATCGGCTTTAACCGCGAACTAAGGAAGGTATATTTATGAACACAAACTCGGAAAATACGATTCTTGACAAAATTATTACCACCATCATGGAGACACGTTTTGAAGATATTAATCAGGCCACAATAGACCATGCCAAAAACCGCATCACGGATGTGGTCGGCTGTCTGATTGGCGGGGCTACGGAACCCAGTAACTTACAAATGCTCGATATATTTAAAGATTTTGGAGGCAAACCTGAATCGACCATACTGATTTACGGCGATAAGGTGCCCGCCCAAAACGCGGCCATGCTTAACAGTCTAATGGCCAGGTCCTTTGACTTTGAGCCGGTCAGTCCGATGGTCGACGGCACCAGCTTTCCTGGACATATCAGCGGTACTACAGTGATGACGGCTCTGACCATGGGAGAAGTCGCCGATATAAACGGGCGGGAACTGATTACTTCACTACTGTTGGGAGATGATATCGCCGCACGGATACTCATCGCTTCAGGGTTCGAATTCGACCAGGGGTGGGACAACATAGGTACGGTCAATGCATTCGGAACCACGGCCATCACCGGACGTCTACTAGGCCTGGACCGCCGTCAGATAAGGAACGCCTTCGGTATCGTTCTTAACCAAATTGCCGGCAGCTTACAAATCGTCTGGGACGGGACAACTTCTTTCAAACTATGTCAGGGGCTATCGGCCCGTAGCGGAATCTTTTCAACCAGATTAGCAAAAGCGGGATGGACCGGCCCGGATGACGCTCTTTTCGGCCAGTTCGGTTACTACAACCTCTATACTAAAGGTTGTAAAAATCCCCAAGCGCTGACCAAGGAACTCGGCAAAGAATTCTACAGCGATGGCACTTTCAAACCCTATCCATGTTGCCGTATCACACACGGGCCTATCGATTGTTCACTTGCCCTAGTTAACAAATACGGCCTGGCGGCAGAAGATATTCAAGAAGTTATTGTCTACGCATCCGCCGGAGTCTTGAAGCATATCTGCGGTCAGCCGTTCCGTATCGGAGATTATCCGCATGCTAACGCGGCCTTCAATATAAGGTATACGGTAGCTACAGCACTATTACGAAAAAGTGTCAGGCCGGAGCATTTTACACTGGAAAGCATCAATGATCCTGCGTTAATGGCATTCACTAAAATAATTAAAATGTCCGAGTTACCGGAAGCAGACCTGTCCCGTGTTAAAGTAAAGGTAATCACAAAAGACGGCAGAGAGCACCTTGAAAGTACCGAAATCCCAAGAGGCGACCCGCAAAATCCCCTCTCAAAAGAAGAATTAATCGACAAGTTCTGGACTAATGTTGAGTTTGGCAGAACCGTGACAAGAGAGAATGCCAAAAAAGCTCTTGAAATGATAGAAAACCTTGAAAATCTCAATAGTGTGAGGGACCTGACGCGACTATTAGTGGTGTAAGGATTGAAAACGACCTGATTCTGGGACCAGGTAAAAACCACATTTTTACGTAAGTAAACTACCTGCGCTCCTGGCGCAGGGTAAAAATACATGGTTTCCCAAGGGACAGAGTCCCTTGGCCACACGCAGAGTCAACGCCCTGCGGTGCGGAATTGCTATACCGAGCCCAAAACCCCTTATCCGGTGAACCAGATAAAAATACGAACACCGACCACACAACTCAATATGACAAAACGAACCTGAATCAGACGCCTATCGTCCCAGCATTTTTAAAAGAAGAGAGTGATGAATCCCTCGAGGCTCGGTTTGCCCGAACTCCGCTTCGGAATCCTTTAAAGATGCTTCACTCTTTTTCTTATCCTCCCATATCGTCTCTGCCATTAGCCAGTGCTCACAATCACGTCCATTACCGCAACCTTCCTCTTCCCATATGCGATAGGCAATTGTCCTGATTTCATCTTCTCGTCCCATATATTTCACCTCCAAGGTTCATAACGGGTTTCAAGAAAGATCCTTATCAGCCCCATTTTGAATTGATTATACCACCATTCTACAAATTCATCATGAATTTTCAGGTCTCATTAAAATATAATAAAGTGGTTTCCTTGAAGAATCATAAAAGTGGGACTAAAATATAGAAAATACTACAAGCGATTGACCTGACACCCCGTGGAGGAAAGGCAAATGGGAAGGCTCAGGGTGTATGTGGCTGATTGGCAGGTACTCTTTAGAAAGGGAATTCGCTTTGTCCTTTCCAGTGCAGAGGTGGAGGTCATTGGCGACACCGGGAGTAATGAAGAAGCACTCAAGTTCATTGAATCATATCTCCCTGACGTAGCGATTCTAAATATTGAAAACGGTAAACCCAGTGGTCTTCAAATAGCCCGGAGCATTAAACAAAATGTTCCTTCAGTCGGAATTGTTATGGTGATGGACCGTCATGACGACTATCACATCTTTGCGGCCATGAGAAGTGGCGCCAGCGCCTGTATAACTAAAGACATCGACCCAGAACACCTGGTATCCATAATCAGTGATGTGGGAAATGGGGCTAAACCCATCAGCCAGGCTTTACTTAGAGCAACAATTGTCCAACTTGTTCTTGGAACCGAAGAAATAAAGGTTAAACTCAGTATCGATGAGGTAAATATACTAACACGCCTTGCTATGGGTATTTTCAGTGAGCAGCCTGCGGCAACCATGGGCATGATAGGAGAATTACTGAACACCCGACTTGTTCCTATACTATCCAAACTGATAATTGATGAGATAGAATTCATCTCCGAAGAACAGACATTAAGCAAACCGGAACCTTTACGATGGTGGGGCACACCCCACAAAGGTGGTATTACGTGGACTCCTATCAAACACGGATTAATTCTCAGAAACGAAGAAGCACCGACCGGGGGAACGGAGTCAACGGTGATCCAGGCAGAAAATCTGGAAGCAACCTCAATAAAAACGACGATAATCCCGAAGATTGAAAAAAATATAGAAGCAATGGCTCCTCAAGCAATATCAGATTCAGTAAATCCGGCTTCTCCGGAAGCAGTGGAACCAGCGGATCAGAAAAAAGTCCTCTGGGTTGCCAACGACACGACATCCTCAGCTGAATTTGAACGGGTATTGAAAATAGCCGGATTTGAAATGATGGTTTTTACAGACCCCGAAGATAGTCTTCAAAAGTTTAACGAAGCCAGCCTGGTTGTTCTGGATGATGAGCTATCACACATCGGAGATTTATGCTCCCGGATCCGCACCCAATCATCCGTGCCTATTATTCTCATAGGCAATAAAAAAAGTGAAAACGTTCGGGAAAGAGTAGATAGCATGGGAGCTAATGCTTATTTGAGTCGATCCATCAGCGGACGCGAACTGGTAGCCAGAATGAGATCTATTCTCCGTCGTTGTTAAGTATTCGAATGCGATCCACATACAATTCCCTATCAGATAGCGTTGAGTTCACCGACTGATTCTCAAAGCCACTGCCGTGTTAAAAAATCTCATCCTTAAGCATCCTGAGTAATCTTCGATTACAGTGTGCAGGATTCACCATTGTTTATAATCTAAAAAGGATATATTGGATGAGAAAATAAGCCCCAGTGCCACAATACGATTAGGGATGTCTCGGAACCAACCCTGGAGTGTCGCCATATCCCTTGACTTTTCATATCTTTTAGCAAACTATATGCATAAAAGGAATAAACGGCACCACAAATCTCGTCCCGTCCAGTGGCGCATGACCGTGTTATAGCATTTAAAATAATTAAAGCTGATGCAGGTAGCGAGGAGGTGCAGTGATGTCATATACATTGGCATTAGCCAACCCCAAAGGTGGAGTTGGCAAGACAACCACCACTATAAATTTAGGCGCTGCTTTTGCTAAAAAGGGCAGGAAAGTCCTTTTAGTCGATCTGGATCCACAGGGACAGATGACTATCGGGTGCGGCCTGAAAAGTCTGTATGACAGTGATGATTTTGATCTCCTCAGTTGTATCTTAAAAGCAGAAATCGACAAGATGCAAGCCCAGATCACCCGGGTGGAGAATTTCTGGGTGATGCCGGCGCATATCTCGCTTCTTAGGCTGGAGGATGAACTGGTAATACAAAAAGCAGGCGAATCCAGGATTAAGAAGATAATAGAAATCCTCACCGAAGGATATGAGGTGTGCTTAATCGATACCGCCCCCACAATCAGTATTCTTACGGACGCCGTCCTGGTAGCGGCCAGGAGGATAATCGTGCCTGTTCAGGCGGAAGACACTTCCTTGCAGGCGGTGGAAAGCCTTAGACGCGAGATAGCGGAACTACGAGATGTACTCAACGTCGATATCAAGATTGTTGCTATCGTGCCAAATATGGTCTCGAGTAATTCGGTATCCGAAAGAGTGCTGGCGCAACTAGCGGACAGACATTCGGAAACTCCGGTGTTTGATACCACGGGCAGTGCGCTGACCGATCTACCTATCCGAAGACGAATCGCTCTAGCCAAGGCATGGTACGAAGGCAAATCTATTTTCAGTTCTTGCCCAAGTTGCGATGCCGTAGATATTTATATGAAACTTGCTGACTTTTTAGATCAAAAAATGAATTCATCTTAAGCCTCATAACTGTACAAGAACCGAATGCGGACGCCATCCGAGCTGCCGTTTCTCACCAATATCATTACCTTACAGCAATCTGATTCGTTATAATAGTCGATTATCGTAAACTCGGCGTTCGAAATTGTACATTCCATTTTGCAGATGCAGTGTTAACAAAAGCTTTAACTTCTGCATTAGTAGTCCTGGCAAATTCACCTAGAAAGCCGTGAAGAAGTTCCATGCCAGACATCCCCATTTTAGGTTCTGAAGGGGCAGGTAAATTGATATATACGACTTCGGTCATCACTTTTTGATATTCTATGGATGGATATGCCATGTGTTATTCCCTCCCCTGTTGATTAAGTTCCTTTATTATGTTAAATTTAAGTTTTCAAAAATTTGTCTATATTTCTGGTTGAGACATGGACTCGCTTTATCTCCCTGTTATTGGCTTGCGTATTTCGCTTAAATTAATAATGGGCTAACTCTTAAAACAAGTCAATACTAAAATAGTCAAAAATCAATAGAATTCAACCATATTGACTAATACTACGATTAATAGACTAATTGATTTACCAGCTAACACATTTAGCATACAATCATAGATATAGTTACTGGAGAGTCTTTTTACTGTAAAGTCACAGGCTTTCCAAAACCAGGCAAACGATTTCACTGATTAAGTACAATCTGGTATTATGTATTTTGTAAAGCACACATAGTTGCAGTCGATATGAACGTAAACAAGGAGAAGAATGATGGGAAAGAGTCATATAAAGAAAATGAAAAAATCCAATCAAGAAACCGGGAAGGAAAAATCCTTCGTCAAGGGACTTGGGTTAAATGATTTCGGCACTTGCGGAAATCTGTCAGTAATTGATGTTAAAAACGGAAAAATAGTCAGGATAAGACCATTACATTATGACTGGCAATATAACAGCGAAAAATTTAATGCGTGGAAGATGGAAG
>JAFGHZ010000109.1 GCA_016929875.1 Dehalococcoidales bacterium | reverse complement strand
CCAATAATTAATAAATCCCCGCCCTGAGAGGGCGGGGATAAAGGAGTGGGTTATTGTGCTTGCACTAAGCCTGTCGAAGTGTAATATACCCTATGAAAGCAGGATGAACTTCAATCAAAAGCAAACTAAAATACAGACTGGCAAGTAGTCATTATCTGCACTATAATGATAGCAATGAGCGTTCTTCTTATTATTCTCATTCTCACCGTTTTGTTCATTATCGGCGCCGGGCTGACATTTTTCTGGGTCTTCGGCCGTGGACAAACCGGTAATACCACCGAACCTGCCGGGGAACCGACGCCTCAAACGAAACAGAAAACACGCTTCCGGTGGAGTTTTGTGCTGTTGCCGCTCATTCTTCTGTTAATATCGGTAATCGGGGTCATCTATTTCTATGGAAAACTTCCCTCCGATGTGGTCTATAACATTGAATCCAACGATTTGATTAGCCGTAACGTGATTGTTCTCTGGACGCTCGTCCCTCAAATCCTGCTCGTTTTGCTCTCGCTCTCTTTGACATGGGGAGCAGACAAACTCAGCTCCTCTCTAAAACAATCCGGAGACAGCAGTATCATTAAAATAGACAGCATCTTGATGGTCATGAGCAATATGGTCGCCCTACCGCAATTGATTCTTGTCTTTACAATGCTGAACATTTTCAGTTACAATGCATTTCAAATACAACTCAGTTTCTTGTCGGCGCTCGCCCTTGCAATAATCATAGTGAGCGTAATTTTGCTGAGCGTATTTTTCGTACGTACTATCCGAAAATTAGGAGGCGCTTCCAAATAGAAGCCCTGAAATTATTCGAGGAGCATTATCAGTGAGCGAACAAACACCAAGCGTCAGTATGGACAAAATAGTATCCCTCGCCCGGCGACGCGGTTTCATCTTCCCCAGCAGTGAAATCTACGGCGGATTATCGGGTTGCTGGGACTACGGCCCACTGGGGACAGAGTTGAAACGCAACGTCAAACAAGCCTGGTGGCAATCGGTAGTGCAGGAACGCGACGACATGGTCGGGCTGGACACCAGTATTCTGATGCACCCGCAGGTCTGGCAAGCCAGCGGACACCTGAAAGGTTTCTCAGACCCGCTCGTGGAATGCAAAAGTTGCCATATGCGCTGGCGTGCCGACGAACTCACTGAGAAAAAATGCCCTTCCTGCGGCGGCGAACTGACCGAAGAAAAGATGTTCAATCTTATGTTCAAGACATTTGCCGGGCCAGTCGAGTCCGATGAAAATATCGTTTACCTGCGGCCGGAAACCGCCCAGGGAATGTTTGTTAACTTCCAGAACGTCATCAATACTAACAGAAAGAAATTGCCCCTCGGGATTGCCCAGATAGGCAAATCGTTCCGCAACGAAATCACGACCGGTAACTTCATCTTTCGCAGTCGTGAATTCGAACAAATGGAAATAGAGTTCTTCGTCAAGCCGGGTACAGATGAGAAATGGTTCGACTACTGGTATCAGGAGCGTTTCAACTGGTATGTCAAATTCGGTATTAAGAAAGAACATCTCCGTCTCTACGAACACCCCAAAGAGAAACTGGCACATTATGCGAGAAGATGTATCGATGTAGAATATTTATTCCCGCACGGCTGGGCGGAACTCGAGGGCATCGCCAACCGGGGCGATTACGACCTGAAACAGCACTCGGAATCCAGCGGTAAGAGCATGGAATACTTCGACGATGAAACGAAAGAACACTATCTCCCCGATATCATCGAACCGTCAGCCGGTGTCGACCGCTCCCTGCTGGCTTTCCTGTGCGATGCCTACAGTGAAGAGCCTGATAAAGACGAAATCAGAGCGGTACTGCATCTACACCCAGCCCTGGCTCCGATTAAGATTGCCATACTCCCGCTGAGCAAAAAGGAAAATCTGGTTGCCTGTGCTAGACCAGTGTACAACGAACTGCGTAAGCACTGGGCAGTCCAGTATGACGATACCCAGTCCATCGGACGACGCTACCGCCGTCAGGACGAAGTGGGTACTCCCTACTGCGTTACCGTGGACTTCCAATCGCTCGAAGATAACCGCATCACCGTACGCGAACGCGATTCAATGAAGCAAATCCGCGTACCTATCAATACTCTGAAAAAGACAATGGAAGCCAAATTCGCCGGCGAGGACTTTTTAGTTGTGCCTCAGGGCGGCGAAATCTGGAAATCAGAGGGAAGTTAATTCCGAGGTAAACTAATGGAATGGGATCTCAATAAGGTTATTATGATATTCAATAAGATGAAAGAGGATGGTTGGGACACTTCTACCCCTCTTAAATGGGGATTCTTTTTCATGAACTCTGAATTGGAACCACTAAAAAGAGCCCTTAACGAACTCAAAGATTATAACTATAAGCTAGAATCTATACATGAAACAGATGACCATACTTGGGTTATGCAAGTTTCAAAAACAGAGATCTTAACCCCAGAAAAACTTCATGCGCGTAACATATCTTTTAAGGAACTGGCTTACCAACTCAAAATTGATGTATATGATGGATGGGACGTTGGTAAACCAGACGAATAAAATATGTGGGGTATCCCTTGAAAATCCTCCATTTTGCCGACCTGCACCTCGGTGTCGAGAGTTACGGACATATCAACCCGGCCACCGGTTTATCGACACGTCTCGACGACATACTGTCGGCTCTGGACAAAGTCGTCGATTACGCTTTGAACAACGACATCGACCTGATATTATTCTGCGGTGATGCTTATCGCAATCGCGAGCCGAGTCAGACTCAGCAACGCGAATTTGCCAGACGCATCAACCGTCTATCCGGCAACGGCATTCCTACCTTTCTGCTCATCGGCAACCACGACCTGCCGAACGCCATCGGTAAAGCTACCAGCACGGAGATTTTCGATACGCTGGACGTGAAAGACGTCTACGTGTCCAGTCGACCGGAAGTCTATTCCATATCGACCAAACATGGGATTGTCCAGATTGCCTCGCTCCCCTGGTTGAGACGCAGCGGCCTTTTGAGCAAAGAGGAAACCAAGAACCTCAACTTCGAACAGATTAACCAGCGGATGCAGGATACGCTAACGAATATTCTCGCCTCGCATACCGCCAGGCTGGACACCGGACTGCCCGCCATACTGGCGGCTCACGTCTGGGTCGTCGGCGCTACCATTGGTACGGAAAAAATGATGACCATCGGGCAGGAGCACACTCTACTGCTCAGTAATGTCGCTAACCCCGCTTTCGATTACGTCGCCCTGGGCCATATCCATAAAAGACAGGTTTTGACACAAAATCCACCGGTAGTTTATGCCGGCAGTCTGGAAGGTCTGGATTTCAGCGATGAAGACGATGAAAAAGGGTTCTATGTAATAGATATCGAATCGGAAGGTAAAACAGGTAAGAGACGAGTGACTTTCGATTTCCACCCCACGAACGGCCGGCAGTTTCTCACTATTAGCGCCACCATCACGACACAGGATGCCGACCCCATGACATCCATCCTGGCAGCAATCTCCGAAAAGAAAGACCGAATTGAAGGTGCTATCGTTAGACTTCAACTGACTGTACCGGCTGAAATCGAAGGCATGGTCAGAGACAACGAAATCAGAAACGCCTTGAAAGATGCCTATTACTTCACGGTCGCCAAAGAAGTCAAACGCGAGACACGTCCTCGCCTCGGCAACTGGATAGCAGCAGAAGTAACCCCTCTGGACGCCCTGAAGGCATACCTCGAGCAGAAAAAAACCTCTCCGGAGCGGGCAAAAGAGTTGACGGACTATGGACGGGGGATAATCGAAGAAAGCCAGGATTGAGCCCGTAATTTGCCCGCACCCCGAATTAGCGATATAATCATCTTTGAGTCGTTATCAACAGATTTCGCTGCGAAGCGTCTCGATATCGCTCATCAATATCATAGACAGGAAACCGCTACAGATGCCCTCTAAATCATGGAAACTTAACCTCTACCTCATTTTCGCTGCTGAGCTCTTCGTGATGATGGGTTTTAGCCTTGTTTTACCCTTTTTACCTCTCTATATTCAGCGCGTAGGTAATTTCTCCAGTAATGATGCCGCTTTCTGGGCAGGAATAGCCGGCTCAGCCACAGGCATCGGCATGTTCATCAGTGCTCCTATCTGGGGCATG
>JAFGHZ010000108.1 GCA_016929875.1 Dehalococcoidales bacterium | reverse complement strand
GAAATCGCCGTCAACCCGGAAGGAGGCGGCGGGATAACGATTGATCCGAAGGAGCCGGAAGGCGGCTACCTTCCGGGCACACAGGTCACCTTGACAGCCACCGCCAGCCACGATTTCGAGTTCTATAAATGGACCGGCGATGTTTCCGGCAAGGAACTCGTCCAGACCTTCACTATGGATGAAGACAAGAAAGCCACCGCCAACTTCACACAAAAAGAAAACCTGTCGGCGGCATGGTGGTTCCGGAAGATTGGGCCGTGGGCAGGCGGGGTCATTGTTATCGGTTTACTATCGCTCTTGATAATCCGGCGTATCCGCATCAGGAAAAGAATACCTAAAGTGTCCGCACCCTGTCCTTTATTCCTGCTGTCGAAATGTTCCTATTACCGCCAGATTGACACCGACCGAAGGTAATGCTATCTTTTAGTATGGTTTTCACCTTCGAATTTCCGCGGGAGGATTGATGTTCCGTCGTATTGCCATGGTATTTTTAGCGGTCCTGTCTTTGTCGCTGGCATTGCTGGCTGTCGGCTGTTCTGCCCCGCCGGAAGGCAGTGCGGAATGGTATTTCAATCAAGCTTCCAGGTTCGCCAAACAAGGTAATTATGAGGAAGCAATCGCGAATTACACGGAAGCTATCAAAGTCGAACCGCTGATGGCAAAACTTTATGTCAACCGGGCCGCCGCCTACCTCAGCCTGGGACAGTACGACCTGGCGATTGCCGACTGCGACAAGGCATTGTCTCTCGACTCGAAACTGACGCTCGCTTACATCAATCGCGCCTCTGCCTATAATGTCGAAGGCAACTACGACCTGGCAATTGCCGACTGCAATGCCGCGATTGAAATCAACCACAAACTCGCCGAAGCCTATATCAACCGCTCTTATGCCTATAACCGTCAGGGCGAATATTATAAATCGATCGCAGACTGCAACGAAGTCATCGAAATCGACCCGTCTATCGCGCAAACTTACTACCACCGGGCTTACAACTATAAAGCCCTCAAGAAAAATGATGAAGCCGTCGCCGATTTTCAGAAATTCATCAGCCTCAGCGACGATGACGCGTTAATTCGTACGGCACAGCAGGAAATAGCACAACTCTCAGCCGCCGGCGACTAGAGACCGCGCAATAACTACCGCCACTGGACGATAATCGACTCCCGCTGAAAAAGCCTCACCGCAATCCGCAAAACAATCACGTCTGCCAGTACGATACCAAGCGCCAGCAATAGTGCCGATAGTGTGGTAAACCAGATGATACCGGTAACCTGGATGGTAATCAGTGCCAGCACCGGCAAGACCACGAAAACAACCAGGTTCTGAGCGCCCTTGGCGTCCCTTGCCCTGGACGAGCCGATGACTCCCAGTAGAAAGCTCAAAACGGTAACGGCCGGCGTAAACAAAAAGAGGCTGATAAACCAAACCGGCGTCACCACCATCCCGAGTAAATAACCCCATCCCATTATTGCCACCGCCAGGAGAAAAACACCGGCGCAAATCCAGGTAACCATTAAGGCAGGAATCGCTCCTGCCAGTGCCTTACCCAACAGAAGTTCCCAGGTTTTAACCGGTGTCGCCAGCAGGGCTTCCAGGCTCCCCGACAGCTTCTCGTCGACGATGCTGAAAGTAGCCACACTGACAGCAATCATCAGCGGAATCAAAAGCATAAACAGATTGAATTGACTGAGCAGAAGCACCTGAAATTGCTCGCTGCCGGATAATGCCGCTACTGTCGGTGTGGCACTCTGCAAATTTGCCAGGGCATTTTGAAAAATGTTGATATTTAAAGCCGATTCCCCGGCAAAAGTGGCACCCAGCCAGACATAAAGGATTAACTGCCCGACAATCAGCAGTGGCACTAAAGTCACCAATAAAACCGAATTGATATCGGTGAAAAGAAATTGCCACTCTTTCAGCAGAACATTGATAATACGCTTGCGGCTCACTCACTTCTCCTCGCGCATCAATTTCAAATAGATTTCTTCCAGCGGGTGCTCCCTCTCCGAGACTTCGAGAATCCTCCCGCCGGCGCCGACGATTGCGTTCACCAGCTCGGGCCGGTTCTTGTCCGGCTCCGACAGCACCAATACCAATCGGTCAGCTTCCTCCCTTAAATCTTCCACGAATGCGAGCTTCTTGACCGCTTCCACGACCGTCCCGCCCGGATTGTCCAGTCGGATAACCGCCTCACGGCGGAAAAAGCGGTGCCTCAAGTTTTGCCCGCTATCCACCGCCAGCAGTTTTGTACGGATAACGGCAATACGGTGGCATAACTGCTCTGCTTCCGTCAGATTATGCGTGGAAAGAAAAATAGTGCGCCCTTCGCTGCTGAGCTTTTTCACCAGTTCCCTTACTTCCCGGGCCGCCTCCGGGTCCAGTCCTGCGGTCGGTTCGTCCAAGAAAAGCACCTTCGGCTCGTGGAGCAAAGCCCTTGCCAGCGCCAGCCTCTGCTTCATTCCCTTGGAAAAGGTGCCGACCCTGCTCTGCCGTCGTTCCCACAGCCCCATCGTCTTGAGATACTTCTCCACCCGGGCTTTAATCTCGATATTCGGGTAAAAGCCGGCAAAGAACTCCAGGTTGCGGCGGGCGCTCAGCTTCTCGTAGAAACCGGGGGTCTCGGTGAGCAATCCGATAGACTCGTGGAGGTGCTCGATTTCACCGTCGGTACGGTAATCACCTATCCAGGCATAGCCGGAAGTAGGAGAAATAATGCCCGACAGCATCCGGATGGTAGTTGTTTTCCCCGCCCCGTTGGGGCCGAGAAAACCGAGCACCTCCCCCTGCTCGACGGTAAGGCTCAGGTCCTCTACCGCCGTAAGCTCGCCGAATTTCTTGGTTAAATGACAGGCTTCGATAATTTTCATTAGATTATATTAGATTATACATCAACGATAGTTGCCAGTAATTTTTCAAGAATCTGGCAATCTTTACACCCGCTCCCTCCCGCCGGAGCATTCTTCAACTCATATATTTCCCTGACCATGGCAAGCAACGGATAAATCATTCTTTGATTGATTGCCACTCTATGAATTCCTGCATGGAAGTGCATGCTGAATCCCTTGCCATGATGGCTGGAATCCTGGCAAGCTGTCTCCATATCTGTCTTCGGTTCCATATAGATGAGTGCTAAATCCGATACCGGTTTTAGCACTCATTGTTCGCCTATCGACGCATATGAATTTAATTGCACTTGATACATCGGTAGAAGTTTATCCTGTGCCGGTGTAAACCTGGCTGTTTTATAGTCGGCAATTATATACGAACCGTCGGACTTCACAAACACGGCATCGGGCCCGCCGGTTAACAGGACATTACTATCTTCATCGACAATTTGAAATTTACTGTGGTGGGGAGGGGTAATATAACCTTTAATATCCCCGAGTTCTTTCAGCCATGGCGGACAACTTCCATAATTGTCGAACCACCCGCAAACTATGTTTTTTGTGTAAGAATCTATTGAACTGAAAATCCCCGGAAACGCCTGGAATGGAAGCTTATTGTCCATCCGTAGTTTGAGCCAGAAGCACCGGGGACAAAAATCCGGCATTGCGAGTGCTCCGAGATTTTTAGCAGAGATGCGGATTTGGGTACTCATTGTGTGGATACTTTAATATCACTACGAGCTTTTGTCAACTCATCGGGAACCGCCATAACCCCAACCCATTGCAAGCCCCGATTCATAGGGACGTGGCAATCTCACTCGACCTAACACTCAGGGGAAGAGCACTTACCTCGCAATGACAAACTGTCACAAGGTTCTGCTCGGTTTCGGTTGTTTCTTGTTTGGGAATTACTAAATCCGATGGGATTAGGTAGAAGCTCCAGAAGAGGGAGGGCGAATGCCCTCCCTCTCATGATTACTCCCCGCCCTACAAGGGCGGGGATACAGGGGTGGGTCGCTTGCCCTGAGCGTAGTCAAAGGGTTGTGCAATACGATTCTATGGCACTATGATAAATTTCAACCAAATGCAATTAATATCGTCACAATATCGCCTTGACAAACGTCCGTGACAGTGGTACATTCGTTCTAGTAGCACTATTGCGAGGTTCGAATTGAGTACCACACGAGAACGTATCATCCGCTTCATCGAGGAATTCCTTGCCGAACGCGATTACGCCCCGACCGTGCGTGACATCCTCAAAGGCTGCGCCATCAGCTCCACGGCGGTCGTGCAGTATCACCTCAATGTACTGGAAAAGGAAGGCCGCATCCACCGCGACCCCGAAATTTTCAGGAGCATCCGCCTCTCTCAGAAAAAGAGTGTCGTTGCGGTGCCGTTGCTCGGTATGATTGCCGCCGGCAAACCCATCCCCGTGCCCGATAGCGATACCTGGACGAATCGAACAGCGGAAACGCTGGAAGTACCTCAGGAATTAGTCGGCGACAGGCAGGTGTACGCCCTGAAAGTAAAAGGGCAATCGATGATAGACGCCCTGATTGACGACGGAGATATTGTCCTGATGGAACCCGCCGGTTCCGCCGAAAACGGCGAAATGGTAGCGGCATGGTTAAAAGACAAACAAGAAGTTACCCTGAAAAGAATTTATGTCGAACGCAGACAGGTTCTACTCGAGCCGGCTAACCGGCACTTCAAACCCATCCGTCAGCGTCCCGACAACGTCGAAGTTCAAGGTAAAGTAATCGGAGTTATCAGAAAACTTTAGGCCGCGCAGTATTCTTACCCGTAAGAACTTTGAGAATTATCCGCTTCGGCGACCCCTCCGTTGCCCGCTGAATATTCATTTTTAATCAGATAGCTCGGTAGGAGTCGCGCGAAGCAGAATATAATGCTAATACAACATTAACTGTTGTTTTTCATTGCATTGAAACATTCACTGCAATAGACTGGTTTGCCCTGGCGCGGCTGGAACGGTACTTCACAGTCTTTTCCGCACTGGGCGCATGTAGCGGTGAACATTTGTCTCGGTCCTGAATTCCTCCCATCACCCCTCTGCGATTTCCGACTCTGACGGCAGGCGAGGCACCTCTTGGGCTCATTAGTATAGCCCTTGGTAGCGAAGAATTCCTGTTCCCTTGCGGTAAATGTGAAAGCATTTCCGCAATCTGCACACGTGATTTGTTTGTCCTGATAGGTCACCTGAGTTTATCCTCCATAAAATATCTCGGCTCGTTCACACTCGAACTGAAACCGTTGGCGTCTATTGTACAACAACATTTTGTAAAGTGCAACTATTGGTAAAATAACCCTCTTGAAACTCTGTGCTATAATACGTCAGAACAGGTATAATAACGGTAAGACCAATGACGCTGGAGGTGTGAATTTGTCTTACGCCAGGTTGATCGTCAACCCGGCCGCCGGAGCCGGCAGGACCGCCAAAAAATGGCCGCACATCAGTAGGCTGCTCAAGAAAATTGGTTTGAAATTCGAGCATGACATCACCGAAGCGCCTGGACATGCTATCGAACTCGCAAAAGCAGCCGTCGGAAAGGGCTATAAGTTTGTTGTTTCCGTAGGCGGCGACGGCACTATCAATGAAATAGTCAACGGGCTGTATTCTACCGGCATGATAAAAGATGTCGACCTGGGCATCATCGGGACCGGCACCGGTAGCGACTATATCCGCACCATCGGCGTCTCCAAATACTATCAGATAGCCTGTCAGCATCTCTTGAACCCACGCAAGATATCCGTGGACCTCGGTCTCGTCGAATCGCTTAATAACAACGTCCCTATACGCAGAATTTTTGCCAATTTCGCCGGATTGGGTTTCGACGCGGAAGTCGTCAGGGCCACGACCAAAAAATATAAGTCCCTCGGGGGCAAGCCTGCTTACCTGATGGGACTGCTCAGCACTCTCCTGACTTATAAAAACAGGAATGTCCACCTGACGCTGGACGGACAGAAAGAGGACAGGAAGATCTGCACTATCGTGGTGAGTAACGGCAGATACGGCGGGGGAAGCATGATGCTGGCCCCTCAAGCCGACCCCAGCGACGGCACATTCGATGTGGTCATTATCGGCGATATCACCAAACCCGACCTGCTCCGCTCGATTCCCCGCATCTACCGCGG
>JAFGHZ010000107.1 GCA_016929875.1 Dehalococcoidales bacterium | reverse complement strand
TATTACAATGATATTCTTTTATCAGGAGGTAAGAACACGGATAGTCGGGAAAGAATCAGCGCGGTTCAACGTATGCAGGACTACATAGAGAAACACCTGTCGGAGCCTATAACTCTGCATATGCTTGCGCAGGCGGCCGGTTATTCCCCGTGGCATGCCGAAAGAATATTCAAAGACTTGACGGGTGAGACTCCTTTCGACTATATAAGGAAAAGGCGCTTAACGGGTGCAGCCAGCCAACTCCGGGGCAAGGATAATAGAATTGTCGATGTTGCCTTCGATTATGTTTTCGAAACGCATGAAGGATTTACCCGAGCCTTTTCCAGACAATTCGGTGTGACACCGAGAGATTACATTAAGAACGAGCCGCCTCTAAAACTATTTATGCCTGCTCGCATTCGTGATTACTACCTCAAAAATCAGACAGGAGAGCAAAAAATGGCTAAGAAATCGGAAGTAAATACAGTTTTTGTCCAAGTAGTTGACCGTCCCCGAAGGAAGCTGATACTAAAGCGCGGTATTAAGGCAGCACATTATTTCGAATATTGCGAAGAGGTCGGGTGTGAAATCTGGGATGTACTCACCGGAATAAAAGAAGCGCTTTATGAGCCTATCGGGATGTGGTTGCCGGAAAAGCTCGTAAAACCGGGAACATCAATATATGCTCAAGGAGTTGAGATGCCTTTTGATTTCAAGGGCGAGGTACCCGAGGGATGTGATTTAATCGACCTGCCGCCGTGTAAAATGATGATTTTTCAAGGTCAGCCTTACGATGATGAGAAATTCGAACAGGCAATCGGAGACCTGTGGGAAGTAATGAAAGATTACGATCCGAAGTTGTATGGTTTTGAATGGGCGGATGAAGCCGGTCCGCGATTCCAGCTCGAACCAAGGGGATATCGAGGTTATATTGAAGCACGACCGGTGAGAGAAGTAAACAAGAAATGAAGAGGAAGTCCTACTCCGAGAGATTCTGGATTCCGACTTTCATTGGAAGGGGAATAGTTACTGATTAGCTCCACTCTCCGGCTTCGGTCGTCCAGACGCGTGCCAGTTCTTTCACCAGCAGGGACAACTCCTGACCTTTCAGGTGCGGGTCTTTAGCGAAGAGCATCTCCGCTTCGTTGCGGGCAAGTTCGAGTATTGCCACATCGGACAACTTTGCCATTCTCAAATCGGGCAGACCGCTCTGCCTGGTGCCGAAGAATTCTCCGGGGCCTCGAATTCTGAGATCTTCTTCCGCGAGCCTGAAGCCGTCGTAAACAGTCTCGATAATCGATAGCCGTTCCTGCCCTACATCCGAAGGATTTTGAGACAGTAACATACAATAGCTCTGTGCCTCGCCGCGTCCTACACGACCGCGGAACTGGTGCAGTTGCGATAATCCGAAGCGGTCGGCGCTTTCCACCATCATCACCGTCGCATTGGGGACATCGATACCCACTTCCACGACCGGCGTGGAGACCAGAATGTCCAGCTTGCCACCGTGGAAGTCGTCCATCGTCTTTTCCTTGTCTTTTGCCGACATACGGCCGTGCAAAAGTCCCAGTTGGAGGTTGGGGAAAACTTCCTGCGAGAGGTATTCATATTCGGCAATCGCCGCCTTTGCCTGCACGGACTCCGATTCCTCGATGAGGGGACAGACGATAAAAGCCTGGTGTCCGCTGCCTACCTCGCGGCGGATGAAGTTATAGGCGCTTTCCCTCTGTATAGGTTTGAGCCATTTGGTCTTGATTACCTGTCTTCCCGGGGGCAACTCTCCGATTACCGACAGGTCGAGGTCGCCGTAAATGGTCAAAGCGAGGGTCCGGGGGATGGGGGTGGCTGTCATTACGAGTACGTGGGGGTTCGTCCCCTTCTGACGCAACGTAGAGCGTTGAGCAACTCCGAAGCGGTGCTGTTCGTCCACCACGGCGAAGCCCAGGCGCTTGAATGCCACTTCTTTCTGAATGATGGCGTGGGTGCCGATGACGATATCGATTTTGCCGTCGGCAATAAGTTTGTGTATCTCCTTCTTTTCCTTCGGTTTGATAGCTCCGGTCAACAGGGCGATTGTCAGTGGTTCCGGGAGGATACCGGAGTACGAGTAAAGATGCTCCGCCTGCTCCTGCAGACGACCCGTTCCCGATAGAAGTTTGTGAATCGTGGCAAAATGTTGTTCCGCCAGGATTTCGGTCGGCGCCATCAGGGCAGTCTGATAACCGTCGGCAACCGCCATCAAAAGAGCGGCGGTCGCTACTACTGTTTTGCCGCTGCCGACTTCTCCCTGAAGCAGGCGCGACATCGCCTGGATTTTCTCCATATCGGAAAGTATTTCTTTGAGCACCTTCTGCTGGGCATCAGTCAAAGTGAACGGCAGGGATTTTACAAAGTCGCCCAGTATTTTTTGATTGGTCTTAATCGACGTGCCCGGCTGGCTTTCCTGCCAGTCCCGCTTTTTACCAAGCACGCCAAGTTGTAACAGGAAAAGCTCGTCGAAAGCCAGACGTACCCTGGCTTTATCTTTCAAATTCAAGCTGTCGGGATAGTGTGCCTGAGAGACGGCAGAGGGCAATTCCATCAGCTGGCAGCGTGTTTTAATCTCGGAAGGCAGGAAATCGGTGATTTGCCCCGCGTACTGGTCGACGACGCCTTTGATGAGTTTTCTGGTCTGTCGCTGGTGCAGTCCTTCGGTCAGGGGGTAGATGGGTACCAGACGGCCGGTGTGGACGAGGTCTTTATCTTCCAGCGGTTCCCATTCCGGCGACTCGAAGACCAGTCTGCCATTGAATAGCTTGACCCTGCCGCTGAGCACGATTTTCATATTGGGAGCGAGTGTTTTTGCCAGATAAGGGTTGTTGAACCACATGGCGCGGATGTTACCGGTTTCGTCACCGACGATTGCCTCGGTGCTCCGCCGTCCGCCGGGCATAACGACTCTGGTCTCCCAGACATTAGCGACGATGCTTTCCTCTTCACCTTCCGCGAGCTGTGAGACGGTCTTCAGCTGGCTGTAATCGAGATGCCGGTTGGGGAAGAAGTAAAGGAGATTGCGGATGGTCTTTACCCCCAGCTTACCGAACCTCGCCGATAATGCGGTGCTGATGCCTTTGATAGTGATAATGGAAGCATCGAGAGATTGTGCGGAAGACGTCTTGATTACGCGTGGCTTTGTTATTGGTCCTTCTATTTTTACGGCAGTTTTTTTGGTCGGTTGTGATTTTTCCGTTTTAACGTGTTCCAGTTCGTCAGCAAGACTGAGAATGCTCTGCAGCCATCCCTTTCGCTGTTCGGGGGAGAGGGATTTATAGTCGGGATTTCTCAGGTGAAGCTTCTGGAATTTTGCCAGCAAGGGACGGCTATTAATTACCCCGATCGACTGCTCTGCCCATTGACGGATGAACTTATCGAAGCCACCGATAACCGCAGTGTTTTGATAGTCTTTCTTGCTTTCCAGCTCGATAATTTTACGTAGAGAGGCGAAATCTATAACTGGCATAATGCCTGTACCTATCGGTGGGTTAGTTTTAATTTCGGCAAATGTAAAGACGGTTTCGGTATGTGTCTCTGCGTCTCGATCTTGCTTTCGGTACCCGACCCGTTGCGGAAGACTACTGCCAGAGTTCCGGGGCCGCCGTGCACTCCTAACGCAGGACCGAGCATTGCGGAATGAAGACGACTGCTGCCGACCAGAGAACTCAGGCGTTCCCTGAGACTGCGAGCCTCATCAGGTGTGGTATTGTGAACGACCGCGGCTTCTTTGACATTCAGCGCATTTTTCACGAATTCGAATAGTTTTTCAATCGCTTTGGCACGCGTTCGGGCATTGCCCGCGGGAACCAGTTCTCCATCACGAATCGTAATGAGCGGTTTGATGTTCAGGACACTGCCGAGCAGTGCCTTGGTTTTATCAAGACGTCCGCCACGCACCAGATATTTTAGGGTGTCGAAAGTCCCGAGCAGATGCGTATTATCGATAGCATGTTTTATATCTTCCAAAATTTCGGCGAGGCTCTTTCCTGCCGATGCCAACCTGGCGGCCGACATAGCCATTATACCAAGTCCCATGGTAACGGATTTAGAATCGATGATGGTGATATTGCTTTTTGTAGCGGCCAGGGCTTTACCCTGTAAAGCTGAATTATAGGTACCGCTGAGTTTGCTGGAAACATGAATCGAGACTATTTCATCAGTTTCTCTGGAAAGTTCTCGATAAACTTTTGCGAAATCGTCCGGAGTAGGTTGAGATGTGGTAGGGTTTACGGAACTGTTTACCAAGTTCTTATAGAACTCATCATGGTTGATGTCTACACCGTCACGATAACTCGTCTCTCCGAACCGTACGTAAACAGGTACTATGGTAACGGCAAGTTCGCTAGCATACTGAGTCGATAAGTCAGAAGTGCTATCGGTAACGATTCTTACCGACATGTAGTTACTTTCCTTCCGATTCGAGGACAGTCACGGCGATAGCATCGGGGCCGCCGTAGACTCCCAGAACAGGACTGACGGTAGCACGCAAAATAGTAGCACCGGGACAGGCAGCGCTGCACCGTTTGGCAAGTTCATCGGCACTCTCGGAAGAGGTAGTGTGTTCGATGCCGATGACCTCGATATTTTTGTGGCTGGTAATGAAGTTATAGAGATATTCGACTCCCGCCGCTTGAGAACGTACCCGGGTTACAGGTGCCATTTCTCCTTCTTTAACGTTCAGGATCGGTTTAATGGAAAGAACGGAGCCGAGAAGGCTCTGTGCCTTGCCGATACGTCCGCCTTTGGCGAGATATTTCAAGGTGTCGAAATAGACAATAAAGTGGGAACGGGCAATAGCCTTGCGCGTGAATTCGACGAGTTTATCAAGGCTTGCGCCTTTCTGTGCCTCTCGCGCGGCGGCAAGGACGACTGCGCCCAAGTTCAGAGCGACTACCTGGGAATCGATTACTTCGATACGGCACTTTTTGCCTTTCATCAGGTTTCTGCCTGCCAGTGCCGACTGATAAGTGCCGCTCAGTCTGGAAGAGAGAGTAACAACAAGAATTTCGTCGGTGCTCTCTGCTAATTTGTCGTAAGCATTGGCAAAGTCTTGAGGCGACGGTTGAGTGGAAGTGGGCCAGACATCGCCGTGAACGAGCCGATGATAGAATTCATCGGTGGTGATAGTAACACGGTCGAGATAGGTTTCATGCCCGAACAATACGGTCAACGGTACTATGGTGATATCGAGCTTCCCGATTGAACCTCCTGTCAAATCGGAAAGGCTGTCGGTCACAATTTTTACTGCCACTTCTCCGCTCCTATTAATTATTCTACCGATAGTATGTAATTATAATGGGGCTGGTTGCCGCGTATTATTTCAACCTGTAATCCGGGATATTTTGCACGGATGCCAGCAGCGACTTTCTCGGCTTCGGAAAGCTCGGTGTCGGCGCCGTAATATATGGTCAAAATCTCGCTCTTTTCCGGGTCGATTTTGATAAGAGTATTCAAAATGGCATCGGCGGTGTTGTTACTCACGGCGACTATCTCCCCATTGAGAAGGCTGATAATCTGTTTTCGCTTGATTTTCAGGCCGTTGACCTGAGTGGCGCGTACTGCCCGGGTAACCTCGATGGTTTTTACGTTCGACATCGCCTGCTTCATCAGGTTGGTATTGGTATCCAGGTTCGCCTCATAATCGAAGGCGAGGAGGGCAGCGACGCCTTGTGGAACAGTTTCGGTGGGGATAATTTCAATGGTTTTCTTGGTCAACGATTTTGCCTGTTTGGCGGTGAGGATTATATTTTTGTTGTTCGGGAGAAGGATAACTTTATCGGAAGGGGCCTGTTCAACGGCGTGCAGAAGGTCTTTGGTGCTCGGGTTCATCGTTTGTCCTCCATGTACCAGAGAGGACACGCCAAGGCTCTTGAAAACCTCTTCCAGCCCTTTCCCCGCGACCACGGCGATAGTCGCAATATCAGTGGAAGTTACCTTTTCCTTCTGGGCCGCTACGAAATCGCGGTGCTGTTCATCCATGTTTCTGATGGAGACCTGGTGAATAGTGCCCAATGAGGTGGCATATTTAACGATGTTGCCGGGTTCGAGAGTATGTATGTGGACCCTGACGGTAGTATCGTCGCCGACGACGATGAGGGATTCACCTTTTTTGACGAGATGCGTTTTGATTTTCTCGGGTTCGAGTTCCTCGCCTTTGAGCATAAATTCAGTACAGTATCCGTAGGGGACTTCATCGGCAGCGATCATTTCGGGGAGTCTGAGAGTTAACGGAATACTGCTGGTGATGACCTGGGGCTTCTTGAATTGCATTTGCTCTGTTTCGCCCTTGAGGTACTGGAGAGCGCCTTCGAGGATAGTGTAGAGGCCCTGCCCGCCAGCATCGACGACGCCGGCTTCTTTCAGGACGGGGAGAAGGGCGGGCGTATTGGCGACGGATTCTTTAGCGGTGTTCACGGTGGTCTCTAAAACGGTTATCAAGTCCTTACCGTTACCGGCGGACTTCTTGAGGGCGGCGGTCGAGGCTTCTCTAATAACGGTCAGTATGGTTCCCTCGGTGGGATTGGTTAGTCCCTTGTAAGCGATTTTGGAAGCTTTACTCAGTGCCCTGGCTATGTTAGGCCCGGTGACCGAATCCTTATCGGCGAGGTCTTCCGCCATACCGCGGAAAATCTGGGAGAGGATGACACCGCTGTTGCCTCTGGCACCCATCAGGGCACCCTTTGCCATAGCCTCCGCTACTGCTGGGACACTATGGTCGGGAGCACGGTATGCCTCTTCTACGCCGGAGCGCATCGTCAGAAGCATATTGGTGCCGGTGTCGCCGTCAGGTACCGGGAAGACGTTGAGCGCATCGATGTCGGAAGCGTTTTTCTCTAACCAGGAAGTAGCTGCAGCGAACATTTCACGCAGTTCCTGTCCTGTCATCGTAGTAACTTTCTTTGCCATTTATACCTCTCAATTGCCTGCAAAGAGAAATTGAGGAGCAGTTATTTTCCTATTTTAAGGGGCTAGCGCGGTCTTATTCAACCGTAAAACCGGCATCACCGCCCTTGTTAAGTTTGCGATGGTGTGATAATATAAAATACTGTAAATTTCTAAATTAGTCAAGGAGAACCTGTTTTGAAGTGCGATATTTGCGGTAAAACGCCCCAGTTCGGTAGTAATGTGAGTCATTCCAAGCGTCATACCAATCGCCGGTGGGACCCTAACATTCATCCGGCTATTGTTGTGGTTGACGGCAAGCGGAAGCGCCTCAACCTTTGTACCCGGTGTCTCCGTACCCAGCAGAAAGAGACCAAGAAGCCTTTGTCTAAGCAAAGCTCTCCCGTAACCTCTTAATTGCATTGCCGATACTCTCCCTGGAATTGAAAATCGCCGACCCTGCAACCAGTACTCTCCCTCCGGCTTTTACAACGGAGGGAGCTGTTTTTTCATTGATACCGCCGTCTACTTCCAGCTCTGCGTTCAGACCTCTCCTGTCCAATTCGGTACGCAGGCGCGCGATTTTATCCAGCGTACTCCCGATGAAACTCTGCCCTCCGAAACCGGGATTGACGGTCATTACCAGTACCAGGTCAACATCGGGCAAGATGTCGTCCAGCAGACTGAGCGATGTCGACGGATTGAGGGACACGCCCGCTTTCACGCCTTTGTCTTTTATCATTTGAACCACGCGGTTGATATGGGGACAGGTCTCGATATGCACGGTGATGATGTCAGCGCCGGCATCGGCGAATTGATTTATCTGCCGTTCGGGGGATTCGATCATCAGATGGACGTCCAGCGGCAGGGCGGTGGCTTTACGTATTCCGGCGACTACCAGTGTGCCGATGGTGATTTGCGGGACGAAGCGTCCGTCCATAACATCGACATGAATATAATCGGCACCGGCCATGGTGGCTTCCGCTACCTGTTCGCCGAGCCTGGCGAAATCAGCCGACAGTATGGAAGGGGCAATCTTTATTCGAGGGCTACTAGTCAATAGCAGCCTCCTTCAGCTTCTTCCTCGCCGCGGCAATCTGGCGTGCTATCTGTTTAGAGGCGGTCCCGCCGGTATTATCTCTAGCGGTAATGGATGATTCCGCCGTAATTTCAAAAACATCTTTGCTGAAAGAGGGTGAAAAGCCCTGATATTCTTTGAGTGTCAGCTTGTCCAGTGTCTTGCCATTCTTTATCGCATAGCGGACCAGCTTACCGACTGCCGCGTGAGCAGTACGGAAGGCTGCTCCCTTTTTGACCAGGTAATCGGCCAGGTCGGTCGCCAGCATATAGCTTTCCCGAACGGCACTCGCAGTTCGGTCGGTCTTGACCTTCAGCGTACTCAACATCCCGTTGAAGACTGACAGTGTCGAGATAAGGGTATCCGCTGTATCGAAGAACCCTTCTTTATCCTCCTGCATGTCCCTGTTGTAGGCAAGGGGCAAACCTTTCATCGTTGTCAATAATGCCATCAGGTTGCCGTAAATGCGTCCGGTCTTGCCGCGGGCAAGCTCGGCGACATCCGGGTTTTTCTTCTGCGGCATGATACTGCTGCCGGTAGTATAAGCGTCATCCAGTTCTATGAAGTCGAACTCGGCGGAAGACCAGAGCACGATTTCCTCCGCCAGCCGCGACAGATGCATCATACACAGACTGGCACAGGCTTCATATTCGATAATGAAGTCGCGGTCGGCGACCGCATCGATGCTGTTCCGGCTGACATTGCTGAACCCGAGCTCTTTCGCCACGAACCGGCGGTCGATATCGTAAGGGACGCCCGCCAGCGCGCCGCTGCCCAGCGGTAGGACATCCACCCTGTCCAGACAATCCTGGAACCGTGCGACGTCCCGCTCCAGCATCTCGAAGTAAGCCAGAAAATGATG
>JAFGHZ010000011.1 GCA_016929875.1 Dehalococcoidales bacterium | reverse complement strand
GACAAAATGCCGCGGAAATCGACTTACTTCTACCCCAAAGCGCCGGCAGGCTTGATAGTAAATCCCCTGTTCTAGGCGGCTATTTCCCCTTGAATTCGGGCGGCGGTTGTTTATTCAGAAAAGCTTTAACGCTGTTACGATGGTCTTCGGTATCTTTGCAGATTCTGACCGCCAGCGATTCCAGGTCGAGTTGTCGGTTCAGATTGTCTAAAAGCCCTCGCCAGATCAGTTTTTTGCTCAATTCCAACGAGAAAGGCGGTTGTCGGGCAATCTTATTTGCCAGTTCCATTGCGGCGGGCATCAGTTGTTCGCCCGGTACGACCTGGCTCACGATGTCCAGTTCCTTTGCCTTTTTAGCGTCGAGGATTTCCCCGGTATAAATCATTTCGGAAGCACGGGCGACCCCGACGATCAGCGGTAAATAGAGTGTCATTCCGTAATCAGGTACTATGCCGCGTGCCACCTGAGAGATGATAAATCTGGCGGTGTCGGCGGCAATCCTGATATCGCAACTCAGCGCTAGAGAGAAACCTCCACCCGCACACGGTCCGTTGACAGCTGCAATGACGGGTTTATTCAGTTTCGGAAAAACATCGGCGTGGGGATAACCCGTTACCTGTATCCGCTGGAAACGGGATTCGGTCTTCAGGGAGGGATTTGCCAGCAGAGAAACGTCTACCCCGGAGCAAAAACCGCGTCCGGCACCGGTGATGATAACTACTCTGATTTCGTCGTCGAGGGCAATATCGCTTGTGACCTGTGCCAGGCTCTGCGACATTTTTTTATCGAGGGCATTGAGTTTTTTGGGGTTGTTCAACGTGATAACGGCGACATGCCCTTTCTTTTCCAGCAGCAGTTCTTCATATTCCATCTATCCAGTCTCCTCTGTCCGGCGAAAAAAACAGGGCTCAAGAAAACCTTCCTTGAGCCCTGCGTCTGTTTTTATAGCCTTACCAGCTTGGCATTGGTGATGTCCGGGACCGCTCTTATTTGTTCCAGTACCTTTTCGGGGAGCGGCTCGTCGATTGCCAGTATCATTATCGCCTGTCCTCTGGGCTTTAATCTGCCGACGTGCATCGAGTTGATATTGATGTTTGACTTGCCGGTGATGTTGCCGACCGCTCCGATAATCCCCGGACGGTCGAGATGGTCGCTGAACAGGAAATAACCGCCGGTGGGGACGATGTCTATCCAGTAGTCGTTAACGCGGACGATTTGAGGCTCACCGCGCATTACGGTTGCGGCAACGGTGGTGCTGCCGGCTGTTGTCGTAGTGGTAAGGGTCATCAAACTGGCATAATTCTCGCAAACGGGAGATTTTTCTTCCACAACATTTATACCGCGTTTGTTAGCTATCAGATTGGCATTAACGAGATTGACATGCTCTTCGCTGACATTCTCCAGCAAACCGCTCAGTACGGAAGCCTTGAGAATAGTCGTATCGTAATTGGCAATTTCTCCCTCGTACTTAATCCGCAGTGATTTGGTCTGGCCCTCGGCCAGTTGGCGTAACAATTTTCCTGCCAGGGAGGCTACCTTCATAAACGGTGACAGTACGGCGAAGGTTTCCGCCGCCACGAATGGGATATTGACGGCATAGCGGGCAGGTTTGCCGCTGAGGACATCGACGATTTGTTCCGCGACGTCTCTTGCCGCAGTGACCTGCGCTTCTGCGGTCGATGCGCCCAGATGCGGAGTAACAACAATGCTATCCTGTTTGAAGAGAGGATTTTCCGTAATCGGTTCTTTGGAGAAGACATCGACAGCTGCCCCAGCAATTTTCTTTTCTGCGACGGCTTTAGCGAGCAGTTCTTCATCAATCAATCCGCCGCGGGCGCAGTTGATAATGCGGACGGTAGGCTTCATCATCGCAATTTCTTTTTCTCCTATCATACCTTTCGTAGTTGCGTTCAACGGCGTATGAATCGTGATGAAATCCGCATTTTTATACAATTCCTCCAGGGATACCATCGTTACCATCAGCTGTTTTGCACGTTCGGCGGAGACAAACGGGTCGTGGGCGATGACTTTCATTTCCATTCCCTGTGCACGACGGGCAACCGCCGATCCGATGTTCCCGAGACCGATAATACCGATTGTTTTATTTCTGACTTCGATGCCGGTGTATTTGCTTTTAAGCCATTGACCTCCTTTAAGAGAGGCATTGGCATTGGGGATGTGACGCGCCAACGACATCATCAGTCCGATAGTGTGTTCTGCGGCGGAAATGGTGTTGCCGGTAGGGGCATTAACGACGACGATACCCTTTTGGGTAGCGGCATTGACATCGATATTATCGATACCGACGCCTGCCCGACCGATAACCATCAGCTTCTTACCGGCTTCAATCACCTGTGCCGTTACCTGGGAGGCACTGCGGACAATCAGTCCTTCGTAATCGCCGATAATAGCAAGCAGTTCTTCGGGTTTCAGAGCAGGCTTTATATCAAGTTGAGCGACGTCTTTTATGCAGGCTACTCCTTGTTCGGAGGCGCCATCGGTAGCTAAAACTTTCATTGTCATATTTTCTTTCCTCTTAATTTAATCATTCCACTCTTTTTGTCATTCTCCGCACAGGCGGGGAATCCAGAAGTATATTCTATGGATTCCCGAACAGGTCGGGAATGACAATGACGCTTAAGCGTTTCAAACAGACTTGCGGAATTTGTCCATGAAATCGACCGTCTTCTGAATATCTTCGAGGGATACGGCATTGTAGATCGAGAAACGGATGCCGCCGACGGAGCGATGTCCCTTAAGCCCCAGCAGACCTGCTGCCTTAGCGTCGGCGATAAATTTAGCTTCCAGTTCTTCGGTAGGGAGCCGCATGGTAACGTTCATCCAGCTCCGGCTGGCTTTCTCGGCGGCGCCTTTGTAGAAGTTGGGGGCGGCATCGATGGCGCTGTACAGCAAATCTTTTTTGGTGGCATTAATTTTCTCCACGCCTGCCAGTCCGCCCTTGCTCTTTATCCATTCCAGCACCAGTTTCATGATGTAAATCCCGAATACCGGGGGTGTGTTGTACAGGGATTTATTGTCTGCATAGGTTTTGTAAGTTAGCATAGTCGGAAGGCCTGTTTTGCCCTTCGACAGAAAATCGTTGCGGACAATTACCAGTGTCACGCCGGCCGGCCCGAGGTTCTTCTGTGCGCCGGCGTAAATCAGGGAAAACTTCTTGAAATCTACCTGTCGCGAGGCGATATCCGAAGACATATCTGCTACCAGAGGTACATTGCCGGTATCCGGGAATTCTTGGAACTGGGTCCCTTCGATGGTGTTGTTCGAGCAGATGTGCAGGTATGCCGCATCTGCGGGGTACTTAATTTCGTTCATCTTCGGTACGCGGCGGTATTTTTCCTCTTTAGAGGAGAATGCCACGAGTGCTTTGGCTGCAATCTGGCATTCCTTCAAGGCCTTGGCGGCAAACTCGCCGGTGTCCACGTAAGCGGCCGTCTGTCCGGGGCTGACAAAGTTCATCGGTACCAGGGCGAACTGGGCGGAAGCTCCGCTGCCCATGAATAGCACGTGATAATCGGTGCCGAGCCCGAATAGTTCATGTACGAGCGCGATTGTCTGGTCGTTGACCGCTTCGAATTCCTT
>JAFGHZ010000010.1 GCA_016929875.1 Dehalococcoidales bacterium | reverse complement strand
GGGCAGGCGTCTGGCCACAGCAGGAAACTATAAAAACCGAGGACCTGCCGCTATCGGGCAAGGAATTCGTCATTACCGGCACGCTAAAAGCCCTCTCGCGGGAAATCGCCCACGAAAAGATTAAAGCCCTCGGCGGCACGGCAAAAGACAACGTGACGAAGAACACCGCCTATCTGGTGATAGGTGAAGACCCCGGTGAAAATAAAATCGCCCGCGCCCGCGCTCTGGGCACGGAACAAATCGACGAGGAGAAGTTCATTGCCATTCTGGGGAAATAATAGAAAACAATATAGAATTATTATCGAGCTATTTGTATACTTCATATTTATTTATATTTTATGGGGTTTCCTTACCATAGCAATAAAAGATCGATTGTATCTTCACCTTTCATTCTACGTGGGTATTTTGGCTAGCATATTCTGGTGGGCAGTATTATTATCTGTCGTGTTTTTACTAAACAGGAGAGAAAAGCTTGGAAAAACTGCATCAACGATGCGGAAAACATGGCCGTTATTTCTTGTATGGCTTTGCGGTGGAATCATTGGTTTTTATGCGTTGGATGGATGGATTGGCAACAATATTGGACATGAACTTTCAGTTTTTATAGAATTTGGTCCTGCGTTCGTTCCAACCTTAGCGGTGGTTATTATGTTTAATTATAATAGGATTAAAAATTTCTTTAAAAGAATCAATCAAAAACCAATGGGCACTAATCGAATTCAATAAACCTGACGAGGAGAAGTTCATTGCCATTCTGGAACAAAAAAACTGAAACACGACTGATTGTCGGGCTGGGAAATCCGGGTATGAAGTACGCCGACAGCCGCCATAATATCGGGTTTATGTGCCTCAACTACTTCGCGCAAAACCTGAACCTGACTTTCTCCCGGAGCCGCTGTCAGGCGAAAGTTACCGAGAGTAGAATCGCCGACCGTGAAACCGTGCTTGCCAAGCCTCAAACTTTTATGAACAACAGCGGCGTCAGCACAGCAGGACTGGTCAGGAGATTCAAGGTGAAGACGGAGAACCTGATTGTCGTCCACGACGATATGGACCTGCCGGTCGGCAGAATCCGCGTCAGATTGGGAGGCAGTTCGGGCGGGCATAAAGGCATCAACTCGATTCTCGAGCATCTGGGAAACCAGGACTTTATCCGCGTGCGTATCGGTATCGGGCACCCGAACGACACGGAATCGAGCAAAATGGGCGAAGATGAAGTTATCGGTTACGTACTCGGCGGCTTTACGGCTGAAGAAAAACCGATAATGAAAGATGTCATCCCCTGCGTGAGCGAAGTCCTGCAATCCCTTTTGAAAGACGGCGTCACGGCGACAATGAATAAGTTCAATAGTACCGATTTCAGCAAAAAATGAACAGGAACAAATTGGACATAAATTACCAGCCGATTGCCTGGCTCGGCAACAGAGTGAAAATCCTCGACCAGACAAGGCTGCCCTCGCAAGAGGCCTATCTTGAAACATCCGATTACCGCGAAGTCATTACCGCCATCAAAGAGCTGAAGGTCAGAGGAGCGCCGGCAATTGGAGTAGCGGGTGCGTATGCCTTAGCGCTCGGCGCTCTGAAAATAGAGGCAAAAAACACCTCCGCCTACCTTACGAAGCTACGAAGCATCGCGAAAGCCGTCGCCTCTGCCAGACCCACGGCGCGCAATCTTTCCTGGGCAGTCGAGAGAATGGAAAAAGTCGCCCGCAAAGATAAAGCTATCGAACGAATCAAATCGGCATTAGTCAGTAAAGCCGTGAAGATTCACACCGAAGAAGCCGAAGCTACCGTCAGATTGAGCCGTTTCGGTGCCGTGTTAATCAAAAACGGCTCCGTAATTCTGACACACTGCAATACCGGCCCGCTGGCGACGACGGGATACGGCACCGCTCTGGGTATCATCATCTACGCTCACAAACAGGGCAAGAAGGTGCAGGTCTATGCCGACGAGACCCGCCCCCTGCTACAGGGCGCACGACTGACCGCCTGGGAATTGAAAAAAGCCAACATTCCGGTAACGTTGCTCACCGACTCCATGGCAGGATATATGATGAAGCAGGGGAAAATCGACTGCGTGATTGTCGGCGCGGACAGAATTGCCGTCAACGGCGATACCGCCAACAAAATCGGTACTTACTCTCTGGCTGTGCTGGCGAAGGAAAACAAAATACCTTTCTACGTCGCCGCGCCTGCCAGTACCTTCGACCTTTCTCTGAAATCCGGAGCGGAAATCCCCATCGAGGAACGGAACATGAAAGAAGTCACCCATTTTAGAGGCATTGCCGTCGCTCCCGGGGACGTATCTGCCGTAAATCCCGCTTTTGACATCACGCCCGCCCGATACATTACGGCCTTCATCACGGAAAAAGGTATAATAAAAAGACCATTCGCCAAAGGATTCGAAAACATCGAGTAAAGAGGAGCGACAGGATGCCCGTCAAACCGCAAGCTAAAATCGCCGTCATCGGGGGAACAGGTTTAGAGAATATTGAGGGGATGACGGATGTAAAGCAGGTTGAATTGGACACGCCTTTCGGCAAGCCGAGCGATACTATCACCATCGGCAAACTGGAGGGTGTCGGTATCGCCTTTTTACCCAGGCACGGACGGGGGCATTTCATCTCCCCCACAGAATTACCCTCCCGCGCCAATATCTACGCACTGAAATCGCTCGGTGTGGAACAAATCATCGCCGTGTGCAGTTGCGGCAGTTTCAAACAGGAATTCGCGCCCGGGAATCTTTTGATTCCCGACCAGCTCATCGACCGCACGAGGAACCGCACCAGCACATTTTTCACGGACGGCGTTGTCGCGCATATCGCCTTCGCCGAACCCTTTTGCAGCGATTTGAGCAAAATCCTCTACGAGTCGGCCAAAGAAGCCGATGCTATTGTCCACAATAAAGGAACATACGTCTGTATGGAAGGTCCCGCTTTCTCCACCCGGGCGGAATCGAGACTGTACCGCAGCTGGGGAGCGGATGTCATCGGGATGACCGCACTGCCGGAAGCCAAGCTGGCACGGGAAGCTGAAATCTGTTACGCTGTTATCGCCTGCGTGACGGACTACGACAGCTGGTGGGAACCGGGAAAACCGGTCGATGCGGAGACCGTTATCCGGACATTGCAGGCAAACGCCGAAACCTCGAAACACATCATCAAGCTGGCAATCAAAAAGGTTCTGAAGAAACGCTCTTGTCGGTGTGCTGCTGCCCTGTCGGGAGCTATCGTTACAGCCCCGGGGAAAATCCCTGCCGCGCAGAAAAAGAAACTGGGGCTATTGATAGATAAATATATAAAGTGACGCCGCAGCGTCATCCCGACGGAAGCATGTACCGTACTTAGATACGGCATCGGGATCCAGTACACTATTATTCTGGATTCCCGAACAGGTCGGGAATGACAATAAGAGAATAAGGAAAATGCTCAACACTAAATTCGGTGGAGTACCGGCAATGATAGGTAGTTTACCTCACGAAGATGTAGACAAAGCCGTGGCAGTGGTCATGCGCTATCAAAAAGAAATCCCCGCCTGGCCCCAGTTGCCCAAACGCTCGTTTCGGGAGAATATGTATGCCCAGTACAGCGAGGGTTTCCCGGGTGTGGTCATTAAAAACGATAAAATATATGTCGACCG
>JAFGHZ010000106.1 GCA_016929875.1 Dehalococcoidales bacterium | reverse complement strand
GTCTCAGTATCCCCGGCTATGTCGGCGAAATAAAACGCAGCGAGATAGTCCGAGTCAAAGGGACGGACAAAACCGGCAAAGAGATACGGATAAAAGCCGACGGACTTCTCGCCGAAGTCCTGGAACACGAAATCGACCATCTGAACGGCGTATTATATGTCGATTATCTTGAAAGCCAGGACAAACTACGCAAAATAGAGCCGACTGACAATCAACCGGAATAAAATTGAACCGACTTTTCCTGCGAGCTATTTCTGAAAATTAAGATAACGTTCAGAACATCCGACTTCAATATTAAGACCTTGTTAATTTTCGAAAGGTATAATGACAATTGATTCCACATTTTAAGAGTAATTGATGACAATACGTAAAAAGGCATTGCTTGCTATCGCCGGGGCGTTCCTGAGTATAATCCTGGTATTATTGCTCGTCTCACGTTTCATTTTTCTGGAAAACGTCAGAAACCTCGAAGAAGAAACTACCCATCAAAACGTCGAGCGAGCATTGAACGTTTTATCCTATACGATCTCGAATTTAGTATCCGCCGCCTCCGACTGGTCTTCGTGGGACAATACGTACACCTTCATCGAGGACAACAACCACGATTACATAGAAACAAACCTGGTCGACGGAACTTTTATCGAATTGAAGCTCAACTTGATAGTGTTTATTAATTCCTCCGGTCAGATTGTCTTTGAAAAAGCGTTCGATTTAGACAGTGAAAAGGAAACACCGTTCCCGCAGAGTTTGCAGACACGGCTTGCAAAGGGGAGTATTTTACTGAACCACACCAATTCAGACAGCGAGATATCGGGAATTTTACTTCTCCCCGGCAATTCCCCCCTCATTATCGTCTCTCTTCCTATTTTGACCAGTATGGATGAGGGCCCCATTCGCGGAGCATTGATTTTCGGCCGATACCTCGATGCCGCAGGGATTGAACAGATGAGTGAACTAACATCTTCATCCATCAGTATCTACCGTATCAATGAAGAATTGCCTGCCGACGTCCTCAAGATTTACCCTTCTTTACAGAACGGAACCACAATTTTAACCCAGCGACTTGACGAACAGCACATCGCCGGCTATACCGCAATAGACGATATCTATGGTAATACCGCTCTGATACTAAAAGTCGACGCCCCGAGGGACATTTACCAGGAAAGTCAATCTGCAATCGCTTGCCTCGTAATATCAATAACGATAATCTGTACGATATTCGGCGCACTGGCGGCTTTCATTGCAGAGAAAGAGGGGTTGTCCCGCATTAAAAAACTTTCTCTTGCTGTTGAAGGAATCGGGGAAAGGGGTGATTCTTCAGACCGGATACAGGTAACGGGCAAAGATGAACTCACAAAACTGACAAATAATATCAACGGGATGTTGTCGGCCCTGCAAAAATACGAAAACGAAATGCGCGAAAAAGCAGGACACCTTCAAATAGCCGTTATGGAAGCACAGGTGGCGAACCAGGCAAAGTCGGAATTTCTGTCTAACGTATCTCACGAATTGCGGACGCCGCTGACAACCGTTATCGGACTCGCCCAGCTTTTACAGAAGAAGTACTACGGCGAGCTCAATGAAAAACAGGCCGCTTACGTTCAGGACATTCTGGAAAGCGGTCAACATCTGCTCAGTTTAATCAATGATATTCTCGACCTGAGCAAAGTTGAAGCCGGCAAATCAGAATTAGACCTCACTGAAATTCAAATAAGGGAATTGATGGAAAAAAGTATCCTCTTCGTTAAGGAAAATGCCTTAAAAGGCAGAGTAAATATACTTAACAAAATCCCGGGATCGATACTCGAACAAAAAATCGTCGTCGACAAACGACGGTTTATACAAATTATGGTCAATATACTTTCAAACGCAGTCAAGTTCACCCCGGAGGGCGGTAATGTCCTCATAGAATCAAAAGTAAACAAGGATGAACTCTTTGTCAGCGTTACTGATACAGGTGTCGGAATAAAGGCAGAAGATAAAGAAAGGATTTTCGATGCTTTCTATCAGATACCCAACCCGATGAGCGGTAAGCCCACTGGCACAGGCCTGGGCTTATCCCTCGCAAAACGATTTATCGAACAGCACGGCGGCCGGATATGGGTAGAAAGCGAAGGAACAGGCAAAGGGAGCCGATTCCATTTTACTATCCCGTCGGGGTTACCGATACGTAAGACCGGCGACGAGCCGGACGAATTAGCAACATAAGTTTACCGTGCCAGTAATGAGGGAATGAAGCTTGTCTAACCTGATACTCGTTGTCGAAGACGATAACAAGACATCAGAATTACTACGAGACATCCTCCAGTCGAACGGGTACCGTGTGATTGAGGCTAAAAACGGTAAAGAGGCAATCGAGCACACCGTGAAAGAGATGCCCGACCTTATCACAATGGACCTGCAGTTGCCGGTCATGAGCGGATTGGATGCTGCCCGCGCCATAAAAGCAAACCCTGTTACTAAACACATACCTGTTATTGCTATCACCGCCCTTGCAATGAGGGGACAAGACCAGATAGCACTGAGGGCAGGCTGTGACGGATATATCTCTAAACCATTCGATGTAGACACCCTGATTGAAAAGATAAAAGGGTATTTACCTCAGGACAAATAGTCGAAACCGGTAACGCCGTTATTCTAATCGGTACCCGACATCGCGTATCGAGATGATGTGTGAAGGCTTTCGCGGATTGTGTTCCAGCTTCTTACGCAGGCGGCGGATAAAGACATACAGGTAATCTCTCTCGTCCTCATACTCCGAACCCCATACTCTATGCAAAAGGAGTTGATAGGTAAGGACCTTGGGAGAATTAAGAGCGAGTTCCTGAAGTAGAGTAAACTCCGTGACGGTCAAAAGGACCTCCCTACCGCCAATTTTCACGCGCCTCTCTACAAAATTTATATCCAGGTCTCCGCTTTTGAAAACAGGCTGAGTAGGCGTGGTAGAAACAGCGGTGCTGCTGCGCCGAAGCACCGCTCTAATCCGTGCTAAAATTTCATCCAATCCGAAAGGCTTGCAAAGGTAGTCGTCTGCGCCGAGGTCCAGGCATTTGACCTTTTCCCTTTCATCAGATATCGCGCTCAGCATGATCACGGGAATTTGAGACCATTCACGTAATCTGCGACAAACTGCGTAACCATCCATACGAGGCATCACTACATCGAGCACTACAAGGTCGGGAAAATCTTTCTCGATAATTTTTAACGCCTGCTCTCCGTCCTGAGCCTTCAGGACCTCGTAGTTATTAGCTTCGAGATTGGCGGCAACGAACTTTATCGTCGACAGGTCGTCATCGACAATCAGTACTTTACCTAACATAGCGCCTCACGTGAGTTTTTCGTGGTTTTCACTGTTTTTAAGATATTACCATTAGTTTACATAGCATTCAAATCTATCGCGGAATTGAACTCAAATGTTCAGACACTGTTAAGACTGCCCCGACATCAATTCAGACGGTATTCAGCATCCCCAAAGTATAATTTTAATAGGAGTAAAGACGATACGGCGCCGCTAGAACTGACACGGAGGGGGACAATAGCAAACTGAGTTTTAAAAACTAAAGATAATCATCAACAATAATAACCGAAAAATGAGAGTAAATGAGAGTAAACCCGCTCATACTGGTTGTAGATGATAACTGCATCTTTCTAGCAACAATACGCGACATGCTCAATAGTGAAGGTTTTCGTGTTATCACAGCGACAAATGCTATCACTGCAATATTTCTACTGGGAAAACACAATCCCGACCTGATACTTCTGGATATACTGATGCCGAATATAGACGGTTATCAAACACTCGAGATGATAAGACTTCATTCCGGTGTCCCCGTTATTATGCTCACCTGTCTCGATAACCCGGACAGTATACGACAGGCAATGGAAAAAGGAAAAGCCGACGGTTACATTAACAAGCCCTATAAACCAGGGGTACTGGTAGCACGAATCAGGGCCATGCTGAGACGCACCAGAAATGAATTCGGGGAAGAAACCAGCGATGACGAACAAGGCGCAAGAGAGAAATAAAATTCTGGTAGCCGATGACGACGAACGTATCTTACAGGTGATACGGGACATGCTGATGCCAAACAGATATGAAGTGCTTCTGGCCAAGGACGGAGCCGAAGCGATTGAAATAGCACAAAACGAACAACCCGGACTGATATTGATGGATATTCTGATGCCGAATATAGACGGTTATACAGCCTGCAACGCGATTAAATCCGATGCAAAAACGCGGCATATCCCGATAATCATGCTCACGGCAGTCAGTTACGAATTAAACAAAAAACTGAGCGAACGACTTAAAGCGGATTTTTACCTGGTAAAGCCTGTCGCTCTAGATACATTGCTGGCAATAATCCATCGGTTTTTAACTCCCTACCCTCTCTCCGAAAGTTTTTAGTAAAAGGTAACGCGCATGAAAAAGATAGTGCTATTAGTCGCGGTAATTCTGTTGTCACTAACCACGATTGCCGGAGGAACATGGGCATATTTCAGTGATACGGAGACGACCGGCGACAATGACTTTGCCACCGGCACCCTCGATCTCGGTTTAGCCAACAAAGAAGGCACAAAACCGACCGGCAGTACCTCAAGGACATGGATGACTCCCGTCGGCTGGTCACCGGGCGACAAACTCGAAGGCACACTCTACATCTACAACGACGGCAGTATCGATATGGAACAGGTCACTATCGCCTTTTCTTACCGCATCAGAGAAGGCACTCCCGGTTCCGTAGACCATGGCCCCGGCGGCGATACCGATAGCCTCGAAATGATGCTGATAGCCCAGACCGTTACCTGGAACGGTGAAACGGTCAAAGAATTGGAAGGCTTACCAATTGCTAAACTGGCGAACCTCGGACAGTATAAATTAGGCGAACTGAGCGCTCATAAAGAGATAGCCCTTTATATCGTATGGTTATTCGACCCCCATGCTACTAACGGCTGTCAGGGGGACCGACTCAATATGACGGTAACCGTTACCGGCGCTCAGAAAGGCTAAAATTTAAGCAGTCCTGCTATTGCTCGCTGTGCAGATAATCGATTGCCCATTGTATGCCGTCGACCTGCGTAAAATCGACCGCCTCGTCTGGTGCAATCCCATCCCCTTCGATAAGATTGCCGTCGGGTGTCAACCATCGGCCGACAGAAATATAAATTCCCGAACCATCATCAAGGCGAACTAAAACATTGACACTGCCCTTTCCGAAAGTCGTATTGCCTGCGATTAAAGCCCGTCCGTGGTCCTGCATCGCACCGGCAAATATTTCACTGGCACTGGCACTGTATTCGTTCACCAGTACAACCATCGGTATATCCAGTATTTTAGGAGAAACATCCTCTACCGACGAAGTAGCCCTGTTACCATATTTATCGATGACATGCGCCACTGCTCCATTATCCAGAAAATGGCTGACATTGTTAATTACAATATCGAGAATCCCTCCCGGATTATTACGCAAGTCGATAATGATTCCCTGTGCATCCTTATCAAGAATCTCCTGTAATACGGGAATCAATTCCTCTTCGGTGCGCTCTGTAAACCGAGAAATGGTAATACAGGCGATATCGCCCTTCATCTCAAGGCTCACGGAATCGACTTCGATTTCGTCCCGCACCACATCGATAGTGACGGGGTCGGTCGCGCCACTATGCATGACACTCAGCTGCACTGTAGTGCCTTTCGGGCCGCGAATCAGAAGTACGACCTCGTTAACAGTCATACCTTCGGTCGATTGTCCATCCACTCCCAGAATAATATCTCCGGGCAGGATACCGGCTTTCCCCGCCGGTGAATCGACCATCGGTGCGATAATAACCACTCTACCGCTCTCGTCCGAAGTCACGTAGGCCCCTATTCCCTCGAATTGCCCCTCGAAATCGCTGGTTTGCATATCAGCAAATTCCTTGCTCATATACCCCGAGTGGGGGTCGTCAAGGGCATCCACCATCCCTTTGATAGCACCCTCGGTCAGTATTGCGTCATCTAATTTCGTCGGGTCGACGTATCTGTCCTGGATAACATTGTAGGCTTCATTCAATAATTCTAAATTTAATCCCTGGGCCTGTTGCGATGTAGTCATGAACAAACTGAGAGAAAATCCGCCCACAAACGACAGGGCAAGACCAATTACGACGGCAACCGATATCAATGCGATTTTTAATTCTTTAGACATTTCAGTAAACTCCCCTATGCGAAATCATAACAGAAAACAGGCGTAAAATACTATAAATGCAAAATGAGCCGATGGGCTTGTTTTTATCTGAAAGAAAACCGATACTACCCGGTAAAATATGAGGGGTCAAGTAAACCTGTAAGCCGAGTTCTGTATCCCGACGTAATCGGGACGGTGACCATCTATCTCGACCTGATGTTACCACCAGGCTCTAGCGACCAACCCGGGGACTGGCCGGGCATCCATATGTCCCCCTATTTGGTCTTGCTCCAGACGGGGTTTGCACGGCCGACCGGTCACCCGGCCGCCGGTGAGCTCTTGCCTCACCATTTCACCCTTACCCCGACAAGTCGGGGCGGTACGTTTCTGTGGCACTTTCCGTAGGGTTGCCCCTCCCGGGTATTACCCGGCGTCCTGCCCGGTAGAGCTCGGACTTTCCTCTCCTTCAGAGAAGGAGCGGTCACCCGGTCTACTTGACCCAACTCAACTTTAGTATAGTAAGCCAAACAAGTCAATTGCTATTAAGGGGATACCTCTTCAGCACCAAACGCTTCTTCGGGGAGGTTAATATCTACGGGCTCGTTATAATCGTAAAAAGTCATGGACATACTCATTGACATTGCCACACTCCCGGAATCTTCGTCTTCCGATGGTACACCCATTGCCTCAGCATCAATTTTCATCACCAATGTAACCTCAGTTTTTACCATACGGTAACCGGACTTGCTGACCCAAACTTTGCAACTGATGCTCTCTATAATTTTTGACAAATCGAATTGGCTTATATCGAAGCTCCCGGTTAACTCGCTCCCCATCTGCGACATCAACCAATCCCACATTTTAGATATATCCGGTACTATCTCTAAAATATAACAGTTAATGCCATTGAGCTTTTCAGTCCCCTGTAAAGTACTCTCCGTGGCAGATTCCACCAGCTCTATTATCCGGGCCGCATCATCTTCTGCAAAATCATCCGAACCCTTAGCTTTACTCCATTGCTCATACGCGTCAGGAATTTCTACTTTAGTGTAGAGCCACCCGTCGACAAGATACATTTCGACAGATGCCTGTTGCGTTTCTTCATCAGGGACCTCAATGTTCATATCCATGGTCATCTGTAGTTTTTTGTCTTTAACGTCGGTAACGGTCGTTCCGGTACCGTACATTGACATATTCATGGTCTCTTCTTCGGCTTCGGATACCTCGATGTCATATGTAAGGGTATAATCAGCCCTGTAGCTGGTGATGCCACTCTGAGCCATCATGTAATTCGCAACTATCTCTTCTGCAGTAAGCTCTTTACAACCGGTGACCATCAAAGACATCACGAGGATAATACACATAACAAGAAAAGACATTACCCGCATCGCTCGCTTCATGATTCCCTCCTCAACCAGTGTTTTACGACATTTTATAAAATTTACCCTGTCGGTATTCATTTTGTCAACTCCACCTGTCAGATGGGATAAACAAAAAGGAGAGGGCTTTCACTCTCCTTTAAGAACTCATCGGGAACTCTATTTATTCGAAGGTCTCTACCGCTTTCAGGACATTGATACGCCCTGTGCCGCCGGCACCGGGAACGGCATCCGTATTATTCACGATAGCATCTCTGACTTCATCGTTAACGAAGCCGTCGCCGTTCTCATCGACAGCTACTGCGAAGAGCAGAGCCGCTTCTCCGGAGACAATCGCCGTGGCAAAAGAAGTTCCGCTCTTCTGGGCATATTCATCGCCCGGCAGTGTCGAATAGATATCGGCACCGGGTGCACTCACCGTTACCCACTGCCCGCGATTGAACCAGCGAGGAATCCGGTCATTGACATCGGTTGCGCCGACTGCGATAACGTTCTGATAAACTGCGGGATACATCGGCTTCAACCCGGCATTATTGCCTGCCGCCGCGACAAGGAGACAACCCTTGCTCCACGCATACTTGACGGCTTCTTCGACTGCAGTGGACGGCTTGGTCAGGACCACGCTCAGGTTGATAATATCGGCACCGTTATCGGCCGCCCATCTAATACCTTTTGCCACCGCTTCCGCTCCCGTAAACCCGGCATCGTCAGCCACTTTCACATTGAGTAACGAGCAGTTATAAGCCACACCGGTGACTGTCTCCAAATTCTCCACGGAGGCGGCAATCAGACCGGCGATGAAAGTACCGTGACCGTAAACATCAGCCGTAGTCCGGCTGGTGGAAAAATTGACGCTGGCGATAACTTTACCCGCCAGCTCTTCCTGTTTGATATCGATTCCGCTGTCCAGAACAGCCACCACGATTTTAGGGCTGCCTGCGGTAATTTTCCAGGCTCTGTCCGCCATGACCTTAGCTAAATGCCACTGGGCCGCAGTGCCATTAACAGCAGTTTGCTGAAAATCGGCGACACGCCCTTCATACTCAGCCGGCACCGCCGGGACGACACACACAGAAGCAAACACGATTACTGCGAGAAGAATTAGAACTTTTATTCCTGACCTCTTGCTAATCATCTTGCTGCCCCCTGCTCGTTTCAGTTATAGACTAAGGCCAGGATGGTGAACAAAGGCTAAAAAATCACCAAAAAGTCATAAACAATTCCTAAATATTGCATATTTTTCACAATTAACAAAAAAAACAGGCTCAAGACCAAAGTCTCGAGCCTGTATAGAGGAGCATTATCCGTGAAATACTATATTATGTAAACAAATGGTATGTACTGCTACCCGGGGAGAGAACTATGCCTTCCTGGTCCTGACCAGCAATGCTACCAGTACTACGATTCCCATAGCCGCCAGTATCATCCATGTGTACGGCGACGTCGCTATCTCATGCCATGGAATGTCTACGGCCGGCGGCTTATAAGACGCACTTACTACTTTTACATTAACCGTTTGTCCGCCGACCTGTATTTGATAATTACCAGCACCAGGAGGTGTGAAAGTGAAATAAACTTCTTGCCGGTCCAGCGGACCCAGCGTAACCGTCCTGGTCTCTATCGCGACTCCGTTAACGAACAGCGTAACGGGGTATTCCCCTACCTTGCCGCCGCCATTGACGACAAGTACTTTGATACTCGCTTCTTGACCGGCGATAATCCGGGCGGGGCCGACCGCCAGGTTGCTCAGGGTAAATTGAGCAGGACCGGCAGGCTTTACAATCGCACCTTCTGCCGGCTCAACCAGAACCGAGAAAGTCGAGAAGTGATTGACTATCGCTGATTCCGCGCCGACTTCGGCAACATAACCTTCAGGCTGTTCCAATCTTACCCATGTCCCGGTTGACGGGTCATAGTAGAATATACCGATATCATCATACTCCGAGGGCAAATTATCCGGGTCATAAGCAATCGTAATCTTCGCCGGTTGACTCAGAACCAGGTGATGACTGATTCCATATGTCACACCATTAATTTCAAAGACGGGACTGACTATCATCCATCCCTCGGGAGATAATATTGTTTCTTTAGATACGGTAACCTGTATCGTTTGCGGGACCTCGTCCGAATCAGGATTGATGATTTGCGTTCCGGCATCCAGGGTAAGACTAAAACCTGTCTCCGGAGACGTCAATGTGACGGACTCAACGACTACGCCATCCCGTATTAATCCTGTAGCCGTAACGCCGAGCATTTCTATCTTGATAGACTTTACCGGCCCATGGAGGTTCGGGTCCGACGGTACCGACGGCGACTCACTCCCGCCGCCGCTACCACCGCCACCCGCCGCTGCCGGCGGAGGTTCGTCTGATTCATCGATAATATAGTTAACATCGAATCTGATAGTGTCTCCCTGCACCTCGTTACCCGTTGTTACTGGTAAGCTCCATGCCCAGGTAAGTTCTACGGAAGCACCCGCGGCCATTTGATATATATGTACATAATTCGGAGATGAAGGGCTTTGCGGAAAGTCGGCGACCCTCGTCGGCATAGCGAGATTTGTTACTACTCCCGCTCCCGATACGCTCAGGGTGAGATATTTATCGAGTTCACCGGGCTCGGCGGTGTTTCCTATTTCCGAAGTCGGATTAGCGCCTTCCGTACTGATGACATTGCTCAGCCAGATAGTGACCAAACCGGATTTAGCACCGCTATTATAGAGAGTAATCGTCTTAGTATCGCTACGTCCTGGGGCGACGTTGGAAACGTTCCAGGGCATAGAACCCGTACCGGACAAGCTCAGGTCGACCGTTTGTACAGCCGAATAGGTGTCACCCGGGAGAGAGGACACGAGCACGAGGCCGGCTGAGAAAAAGCCCAGAACCACCTTCCCCCATGTCGAGAAGATGGTATTTCTCAACTTACCCATCGCTCTGTCTATTCCCAGAATCAACTCTTTCATCGACCTATCCGTCTATCCTTTATCCTCAATATCTAAAAATCAGCTCGCACTCATCGGTTTATTCCTGATATACTTCACCAGTTCACGCCAGATATACCGTAGTATCATCAAAACGAGGACCACGGCCGGGAGAACCAGTGTTATTACCAGGCCTATCTTGCTCCGGAAGAAATTAGTAATGTAACCCAGGAACGGACTGCTGAACTCCAGCTTGCCAATGATATTATCTTCCGGAACAAACCACTGGTCAGGCTCGGGATAGGCATCCCCCTGAGTTTTAAAAGTAAGAGGATAAGTATTGCGAACTTCAATGATGCGATGGACAATCGGCTTCTCCCCTACCGAAACCGGTCTGAAGACGATAACATCGCCCACCTCTAACTCCTCCGAGGGTACGACGCTCGAGATTACCATCGT
>JAFGHZ010000105.1 GCA_016929875.1 Dehalococcoidales bacterium | reverse complement strand
GCGGGTATTTACATCGTACAGGACGGCAAATTTCAATTCGTTAACCCGCAGTTTATCAAGGGTACTGGTTACACCGAGGAAGAGCTGCTGGGAATGGACCCCCAGGAAACTATTCACCCCGAAGACAGGGGGAAAATAAGAGAAAGCATTATCATGATGCTGAAGGGCAAGCTTTCAGAACCGTTCGAGTTCAGAGGTATCGCCAAGAACGGCGATACACGCTGGGGCTTAGAATCCGTTACGTCAATTCAATACCACGGGAAACGTGCTACTATGGGAATTTATCTGCCTATGACCGAACACAAAAAGACATCGGAAGCCTTGAAAGAGAGCGAGGAGAGATTCCGCGTCCTGTCAGAAGCCAGCCGTGAAGGGGTCGTGATACACGAAGACAATAAGATACTCGAGGTGAATACAGCTTTAGCAAGAATGTTACACACTGAACCGTCTGAAATGCGTGGTAAATCGACCTGTAATTACACAGCACCAGAAGCGTTAAACTACCTCAAGACTACAGGTAAAACACAACATTCTGGCCCTTACGAAACTACATTGCTCCGTAAAGACGGCACTACTTTCCCGGTTGAAATGGCCGGGGTCGATTCTTTTTACAAGGAGCGGAAGGTTAAAATCGTCACCGTTCGCGACCTTACGGAACGTAAGGAGACAGAACAGAAGCGACAAACAATCATACAAACGGCACTCGACGGTTTCATACTCAGCAGTCGGGAAGGCAAAATTCTCGAAGTCAACGAGGCTTATTGCAGGATGACCGGCTATTCACGAGAGGAACTTCTTAAAGCTTCCGTGGCGGATATCGAAGCTGCAATGAGCCCCAGTGAAATTGCGCAGGGAACTAATACGATAATAGAAAAAGGGGCTTACCGGTTCGAGACTAAACATAAATGTAAAGACGGAAGGACAATCGACGTCGAGATCAGTGCAAAATATCTTGAAGAAGTGGGCCAAGTATTCGTATTCGTGCGCGACATCACAGAAAAAATTCGTATTGAATCGGCCTTAAAAGAAGGCGAACAACGTTTTCGCCGTCTGGCAGAAAACGCTCAGGATCTCATCTACCGATTTATTTTATCACCGGCCCCTCATTTCGAATATGTCAGCCCCGCGTCAATGACCATCACCGGTTATACCCCGGAAGCATATTACGATGACCCCAAAATCAGTTTTAAATTGGTCCACCCCGACGATAAGAACATTCTGAAAGCCATTATCCGTTCTCCGAAAACCTATTCCGGCAAATCGGTCCTGATACGCTGGATCCACAAGGACGGGAGAGTAGTCTGGACAAATCAGCGCCTCACAGCTATTCCCGATGAAAAAGGTAAAATAGTAGCGCTTGAGGGTATTATCCGTGATATTACCGAAGATATGCGTATGGAAGAAGCCCTGAGGGTATCGGAAAAGAATTTCCGCAACTCTCTGGACAACTCCCCCCTGGGAATCCGCATTGTCACTGTCGACGGGGAAACCATCTACGCTAACCAGGCAATGCTCGACATCTACGGTTATAACAGTCTAAAAGAGCTGAGAGATAAACCCGTCAGGGAGCGATATACCTCCGAAAGCTACACCGAATTCCTCCAGCGGAAAGAAAAACGGGAGCGAGGGGAACCGTCTCCTACCAGTTATGAAATAAGCATCGTTCGTAAAGACGGTTCCATGCGCAACCTGCAGGTCTTTCGTAAAGAAGTACTCTGGGGCGGAGAGCACCATTTCCAGACCATTCATTACGATATTACCGAGAGAAAACAGGCAGAGAAGGCACTCAGGGAGAGCCAGGCACGATTCAAAGAACTGGCAAATCTACTACCGTTAAGCATTTTTGAAACCGACAGAAAGGGTCAATTCACCTATGTCAATAGAGAAGGATTCAAGGCATGGAACATAACCTCGGAAAATGCAGATAATTTGAAAAACAACATCGCCGATACCCTCATACCGGCTGACAGAGAAAGGTTTATCAAAAACATCGGTAATATATTAAACGGAGAAAATATAGGTCCCCAGGAATACACAGCGCTCAGATATGATAAGACTTCTTTCCCTGTGCGGGTTTATACCGCACCTATCAGCCATGACGGCGAAATCCACGGTATCAGGGGCATATCAATCGATATCACCGAAGAGAGACAGGCACAGGAAACAATGAAGATTTCCGAACTCCGTTATCGTCGGCTCTTCGAGGCGGCAAAAGACGGCATTTTGATACTTGAAGCAGATACCGGAATAATTATTGATGTAAACCCATTTTTAATCAACCTGTTAGGCTTGTCACATCAGGAATTCATCGGTAAGAACCTGTGGGAACTGGGATTTTTAAGGGATATCGTTACCAGCAAAACAAAATTTTTAGAATTACAGCGTAAAGGATACGTTCGCTATGAGAACTTGCCGCTGCAAAGTGCCGATGGACAACAGAGGAATGTGGAATTTGTGAGTAATGTTTATGATGTTGACCAGCACAGAATAATTCAGTGCAATATCCGTGACATCACTGCACGTAAGCAAGCAGAGCAAGCACTAAGGGAGAGCGAAAATAAATATCGTGAACTGGTGGAAATGGCACAGGAAGGCATCTGGGCAATCGATAAAGAATCCCTGACAACCTTCGTTAACAAGCGAATGACAGAGATGTTAGGGTACACTATAGAAGAGATGATGGGCAAACCCCTCTTCAGTTTCATGGATAAAGAAGACGTAAAAGACGCTCAAGAAAAGCTGGAACGACATAAACGCGGCATCCAGGAAGAGCATGAATTCGAATTCATCCGTAAAGACCGACAGCGGATTTACGCCATTCTTGGAACCACACCCATTACCGACAAAGATGGGAACTATGCCGGAGTTATGGCAGTGGTATCCGATATCACAACACGCAAACTGGCTGAAGAGCACATTCGACATCTCAATTCCGTGCTTAATGCTCTCAGAGGCATCAATCAACTCATCACACTGGAGAAAGACAGAGAGAAACTCACCCGTAACAGTTGCGACCTGTTAATCACCGCCCGTGGTTATGAGACAGCATGGGTAATGCTAACCGACAAGAACGGAAACTTTACGTCAGGTACCAGCGCCGGCCTCCAACCGCGCATTTTCTCAGCTTTGACCAGACGATTCAAGTCGAAACAATTTCCAGCCTGCATAAGAGACCTGTTAGAACAAAAGGCCCCAATCATCATATGTCCGCAGGTCGGCAAATATCACGAAGACTGTCCCTTCGGCAAGATCGGGAAAAACTGTAGCGCAATGGTAAGCAGACTGGAATATGAAGGGAGACTATACGGGGTCCTGTGCGTTCAAATAAAGCCGCCTCTGGCCGGGGAAAAAGAAGAGCAGGAGCTATTCAAGGAGATAACCAATGATATTGCTTTTGCCATGGATAGACTCGAAAAAGCAACACAGCTTGTAGAAGCACAGGGAAAAGCCCTCGAAGCGGAAAAACTACGGGAAATCGACCGCCTGCGCTCCGAGCTCCTGGCAAATGTTTCTCACGAATTGCGTACACCGCTATCGGCAATCAAAGGCTTCACCTCCACCTTGCTCCGTAGAGACGTCAAATGGACTGAAGCACAAAGACGTGACTTCCTCCAGACCATCGACAGCGAGACCGACCGGCTTACGCACCTTATCAATGACATCCTCGATATGTCGCGCATCGAGTCCGGCGCATTCAAAGTCAGCCAAGTACAATCCAGCGTTTCCAACATAATCGATTCCATAATGGGGGGGTTGACAAATATAAGCAAAGAGCATCACCTGAAGATAAATCTTCCAACGAAACTACCTCCGGTTCTCATCGATGAAACGCGCATCGGTCAGGTAATTTCCAATCTGGTAGACAACGCCGTCAAGTTCTCATCTCCGGGAACTGAAATTACAATCTCGGCCCGCCATGTCGCCAATGAAATTATCATCAGCGTGGCTGACCATGGGGTCGGTATTCCCCGGGAATCAATAGGGAAACTGTTCAACCGCTTTTACCAGGCAGAAAATATTGTCGCCGGACGAAGGACCGGCACGGGACTGGGGCTGGCTATCAGCCGCGGTCTCATCGAAAATCACGGCGGCAGAATCTGGGTAGAGAGTAAGGTCGGGATAGGCTCGAAATTCAGTTTCAGCCTACCGGTACCGAAGGAGGCAGACAATGGTTCAAATTCTAGTAGTCGATAACGAACCAAGTTTAAGGAAAATAATTCAAACCAATTTGTCAGCCAGCGGATATTCGGTGAATACAGCCGAGAACGGTGAAGAAGGATTGAAGTCAGCGGAGAGAGACAAACCCGATTTGATATTACTGGATATTAAAATGCCCGGCATGTCCGGCTGGGATGTACTGAAAGCGCTCAGGTCAGACCCTGATATGAAACAAACACGAGTGATAATTATGACGGCGTTTCTTCGTGAAACCGAAGAGGAGAATGCCCGCAAGATGGGAGTCGGCTATATCGCAAAACCATTCAGTATTTCCGAACTACTGAGCGAGGTAAAGAAATTTTTAGGAGAGCAACATGATTCATAAACCGCTTATCCTAATCGTAGATGACGACCCGGTCATTGCGAAATTTGTCCGGGCGAATATGGAAGCCAATAACTATGCAACAACCACCACGGTAAACGGTTCCGAAGCATTAAAAAGTGTGGAGCGAGAGTTGCCCGACTTGATATTACTGGACATTATGATGCCGGAGATGGACGGCTTCGAGGTCTGCCGTCGCCTCAGAGAATGGTCTCAGGTACCCATTATTATGCTAACGGCACGCGGTGATGAACAGGACAAAGTTAAGTGCCTCGAAATGGGCGCCGATGACTACATCGCCAAACCTTTCGGAGTAAAGGAGCTCATAGCACGTGTCGGCGCGGTACTACGCCGTACCGGCTCGAAAAGCACTGCGGTCACACAACCTTCTTTCACCTACGGTGAAATCGAAATAAATTTTATCGACAGAAATGTAAAAGTAGCCGGCAAAGAAATCAAATTAACGCCCATCGAATACAATCTTCTTCAGGAATTAGCATTGAACGCCGGTAAGGTTCTCACTCACACTCACCTCCTGCAGAAAGTCTGGGGGCCTGAGTACCAGGATGAAAGACAGTACTTACACGTTTTCATACGGCGTTTACGCTCTAAGCTCGAGCCTAATATAGATAAACCGACTTTCATCATCACGGTACCGGCTATCGGCTATCAGATAAAACACAAGGAATGAAGGCTTTTACACAGATATAAAAAGGGAGGTGCCTTTCCGAGACAAAGTACCACTTCTGTTTCTCCGAATAATTAATAAAATATTTAGAAAGACGAGGCGGTTGTTTATGTTGTATTTTGTTCCCCGGCCTTAAACTGATATCAGGGGAACAGAAAGATGGAAATCAAATGGCAAAACCTGAACAAGCCTACCGGTTCGAACAATGAGTTATCGAACGAGCCGGGAAACGAGCAACTACTGCGTATAATCCGCCTTCTACAAAAAGCCGGGTTTTGCTGTTACCCAGTTGACGAAGAGAGGGATAACCAGACCTTTGTCATGACCCCTGCTCTATCACAATCCGAATCCCCTCAAGGTCTGCATAACAGGAACTGACTTAACGAGGAAGGAGGAAATTGAGATGTTACAACGACCGCTTATTATGGCTGTCGATGATGAACAGAATATCCTGAAACTCATCAGCATTAACCTGGCATTGGAAGGATACCGTATTATTACTGCCCCCGATGGATTATCGGCGCTAGCCCTGCTCGACGAATATAATCCCGACCTAGTGATTCTCGATATTATGATGCCCGGAATCGACGGGATTGAAGTTGTCAAGCGCATCAGACAAAAAAGCAGCGTCCCCATCATCATGCTCACCGGTAAGGACGATATCAACAGCCTGAACCAAGCCCTTGAAAGAGGCGCCGACGACTACATTACAAAACCATTCAACATCCACGTCCTTATGGCACGAGTACGCGCCAAGATAAGACGCGCTACATCTACGAAGACACCCGCATAACACGGACCGAATACGGTTTCGAATAGAGGAGGGAAAAACCCTCCTCTATTTTTATCATTAAGAAACCCCAGGCAACAATTTGACACTACGTCAAACTTGTGATAATCTATCTTCTATCTCTTTATTGCGGGGAAAAGATATGTCAGTGGCAACATACAAAGCAGAGAACTTCAAGTTCATCTTTATCAAGCGCACTGAGTGCGCTTGCGGATGGTGATGTACTGCCTCGCTCTGTGTTACTGATATATCAGGCAACCTTATTACAAAAAGCACCTCCCAAGCGGGGGTGCTCTTTTTTACAGGACAGGCGACACCGAAAATGAAAACTCAAATAAATGCCGAGTTAATGAAAAAGAAGGGGGTAGATACTATCCCTAAGCTCATCCGATACGACTTCGACAAGTGGGCGGATGAGACAGCCATGTGCATGAAAACATTTGGTATATGGCAAAGATATTCCTGGCGCAAATATTATGAAACCATCGAGCATTTCTCTCTCGGGTTAACCAGTCTCGGAATGGAGCGAGGCGACGTCGTCTGTATCATCGGCGATAATGAGCCGGAATGGTTCTGGGGGGAATTCGCCGTACAGGCAGGAGGAGGTGTCGCCACAGGCATCTTCGTCGATTCTATTCCTTCCGAAGTCAAGTACATTGCCAGTCACTCGGGCGCCAAATTCGCCATCGTCAACGACCAAGAACAAACCGACAAATTCCTCGAAATCAAGAACGAACTACCCGCATTGAAAAAAATCATTTACTGGGACCCCAAGGGCTTGAAAAACTACGACGACCCTCTGCTGATAAGTTTCAAGGAAGTCCTGGAACTGGGTAGAGAATATAAAAAAGACCACCCCGAACTTTTCGAACAAAATATCGATAAAGGTACAGGAAGCGACATCGCCTTCATTTATTACACTTCAGGTACTACCGGTTTACCGAAGGGCGCCAGAATGTCACACAAAGCCCTCATCAGCACTGCTGAAGG
>JAFGHZ010000104.1 GCA_016929875.1 Dehalococcoidales bacterium | reverse complement strand
GGATACCGAGGATATCGGTAAACCACAGGCGAACGAACTTGACATTGTTTTCCTTCGCCATCTTGAGAACATATTCTTTGCTGTCCGTTTTCTTGTTTTTACCTGCCATACAATGAGACCTCCTAAATAATATTTTTATTGTGTTAGACGGCGTTGCCGCCGGTATCACCTGTTCTGATGCGTACTGCATTATCCACCGGGAAAATGAATATTTTACCATCGCCGACATCTCCGGTCCTGGCTCCTCTTACGATTGCGTCTACAATATTGTTGACATCTTCATCCAGAACGACGAGTTCGATTTTGAGCTTGGGGAGAAATTCTACGCGGTACTCTTTGGCGCCCCACTTTAATGGGATGCCTCTTTGTCTGCCTCTGCCGCTGACCTCGGTAATGGTCATGCCGTAATAACCGATGCCCTCCAGTGTCTTTTTGACAGGTTCCAGTTTCTCTTCCCTGATGATAGCTTCAACCTTTTTCATTTAAGATGACCTCCGTAAGCTCTCTCGCCGTGTTGCGAGATGTCCAGTCCCACCGATTCTTCGTTCGGTGAGACTCTCAGCCCGATAAGGGCATTAACTACCTTGCCGAGAATCCATGTCATTACGAAGGCAAAAGCCCAGACGGCAATGACTCCGACCAATTGCAGTAAGATTTGTTTAGGGTTTCCGTATATGAGCCCGTCTTTTCCCGCGGAGTTTACTGCGGCACTGCAGAAGATGCCTGTTGCAATCGCACCCCATGTGCCGCCCATTCCGTGCACTGCCCATACGTCCAGCGATTCGTCGACGCCGGTTTTAGCACGTAAAAGCATCATATAGTAGCAGATTATAGCGGCTCCGGCGCCGATAGGTACTCCCATAATCGGTTGCACGAAACCGGCTGCGGGAGTAATTGCTACCAGTCCGGCGACAGCACCGGTGACGACTCCCAGAAGCGAAGGGCGACGATAAATCCAGCTGATTATCATCCAGACAAAAGCGGCGGTAGCGGCAGAAATATTGGTTGCTACGAAAGCACTGGATGCTATTCCGCCAGAGGTGAGGGCACTGCCGGCATTGAACCCGAACCACCCGAACCAGAGCATACCGGCACCGAGCGCAACCATCGGGATGTTGCCCGGTTCCATCGGCTCTCTTTCTTTGAAGCCGCGACGTGGACCTAGTAGTAGTGCCAGTGACATTGCCGAGACCCCTGCCGCAATGTGCACGACAGTCCCGCCGGCAAAATCTAGAGTACCGAGTTTTGCTAACCAACCTCCATTCCCCCAGACCCAGTGTGCTACCGGACAGTAAACCAGTGTGAACCATAATACCGAGAAAAGCATCAGGGCACTGAATTTTATACGCTCAACTACCGCACCGGTGATAAGAGCGATTGTAATAATGGCAAACATCCCCTGAAATGTCATGAATGCCAAGTGTGGAATTGTGGTGGCATATACTGAGGAAGGGGTTTGTCCCACGCCGATGAGTCCCAGGAAATCGAATCCGCCGATAAGTCCTGCTTTGTCTGTTCCGAAACTGAGACTGTAACCGTAGAGTATCCAGAGAAGTCCTATCAATCCCATGCAGGCGAAACTCATCATGATGGTGGAAAGAAAATTCTTTTTTCTCACCAGACCACCGTAGAAGAAAGCCAATCCGGGAGTCATGAACAGGACCATTGCCGATGATATCAGGATCCAAGCGGTATCAGCGTAGTTAACGGGCATATCATTTCCCCTTCCATATGTCGATTTATCTATACTTTACAGGGGAAATGTTTCGGGAGTATTTCAAGAGAATTAAAAATGTGTTACAGAAGGTGCAAACTCGATTAGCGGTTACTTTTTGATAAAACGGTAGCCGATGTTTCTGACGGTCTCGATGTAACTGTGCGTGGGGTCTTCGATTTTGCTCCTGACCCGACGGATGTGGACATCCACGGTTCGGTCTCCCCCGAAATAATCTCTTCCCCAGACCTGATTTAAAAGTGCGTCTCGGGTGAAGACCCTGCCGGCATGGCTGGCGAGATATTTCAGCAGCTCATATTCTTTCAAGGTCAGTACGACAGACCTATTATTTATATAGACTTCGTACGTGTCAGTTTCTATTACAAGGTCGCCGATTTTTATTTTCTCGCCATCGGAATCTGACTTTCTCTGAATGAGGCGCTTTATTCTCGTTACAATCTCTCTGGTGTTGTAAGGAGGTATGACAAAATCATCAATGCAGTTAGAGAGGCTCTCGATTTTTTCTGGTGAAGACAGGGCGATAACAGGCAGATTTTCTTCTCGTCTCAGGTAACGGCATAACACGTCGATGTCGGGTGAGTCTGCGAATTCGACCAGAAGTAACTCAGGGTCTTGTTTTTTTAATTGTTCGAGGACATTGTTTCTGTTCGCAATATTACACTGGAAGCCGTGTTTCATGAGCTCCGAACATAGCTTCTCTATCTCATTGTTTTGTCTGGCTACTACTAATACGGTAAACAATTCCCACCCCTGATATAGGTGAATAATAGCGGAATTCCGCTATTATCGCAAAAAGCAAACGGCGCTCCGTGTTTTCGGGTCTGCAATTACCTGTGCGAGGGACGGAATTTCGAATACACGGATGACATCTTTAAAACTGCGGAAGTCGGGTAATAATTCACCGAACAAATTGCGCGAATCCTCGAAGAAGGCAAAATTGAAATCGGTTGTTTCCTCTCCCGGGTAAATTGGCAGGTAGATGATTTCGGCTTCCACCAGGTCCTGGAAAAAATGCGTCCCGTAGGAAACTTCAGGTTCCAAGCCTGTTTTTTGATGGGCAATTTCCACGAGTACCGAGGTATTGTCGATATCCGCGTAGCCGACATTTATCCCTAGGTCCATGTTTGTACTGCCCCATCTCCCCGGTCCCATTAGCATAATTTTATTCTGAGGACTGCCGAGAGCTTTGTTGAGCTTACCGATAACACGGCCTATCGACTTTTTCTTTTCGGGGGAGGCAATATCGGCGTATTTCTGAGGGTCAACGTAAATAATGTAGCGTATATCATCTACTACCCCGGCGCTTATTGCCATGTTTGACCTGAATAACATCCGTTCTCCGGGTATGTTGTCGGGGATAGTAACATCAATGCCCGACATCTTGGGTAATTGTAAAGAGCGGCATTGCAACAGATTGATTTTTACCTTTCCCTGCTGGTCGATATGTGCTGTGAATTCGATATCGACTGCCTGTCCCCATGCTTTTTCCAGAACGGTTAATATTTCGCCGATTATCTTTACCAGAGGCGTCCGCTTAATCAGATTATTGAAGGTCAAAACGAAATCCTTGTCCTCTTTATCGAAGTGGGATAGATCATGAATATAACCTTCCGACATCGAGGAAATCATTAACTCAATGTGCGGGTAATCACCGTCAGTAATGACATCGGTGAAAGTTTCAGTCGAAAAAGTGTTTGTGTCCAGGTTCAAGAGGTCGATGTTCCGCTGGGAATATTTGGCTATCTGAATGCCGATTTCCGGTCTGAGCTCGGGATGACTGATAGCTATCATTCTCGTATAATCGCCGCCGACCCGGTTTACGGCACGGGTCCCCAGCCCGAATACCAATCGGATCATACCTTTCTCCGGGTCGATACGCCTTGTCCATGCGTAAAGGTTCCGGGAAAAACCCACGCCGGCGAGGGTAGGGAAAAAGTATTTCTTATAGGGCATTCCTGAAACCCTCTGAACCAATATCGCCATTTGTTCATCGCCTTCGCTGAGTCCTTGCTTCATCCGGTATGACAGAACATCGGGATTTAAGGCGCTGGCGTATACCAGTTTCAAGGCATGCAAGAAGGCTTCTAAACGCTCCTCCGGATTCCCTTGATTAGCCAGAAATTCACTGCGGTATTTCCCTGCAAAGGCGTTCGTAAAGCTGTCTTCCAGGAGGCTGCTGGAGCGGACGATAATAGGTGCCTGTCCGTAATAATCGAGCATATCGTGGAACTGTTCGATTGTCTCTTGTGGGAACTTACCGCCGATAAAAGCCTGCTCGACTTTTTCAAATTTCTCCGGCGACATCTGCGGGTTTTTACTGAGTCTTAAGCGGAGCCGGAACAGGTTATTGTTTACCAGAAAGGTGAAAAAGACATCGGAGCCGATATAAAACGAATCGTGCTCCTCCAGTATTTCCGAGAAATCGAACTTACCGGGCTCTTCTTTCAGGACGCGTCTCGACAGTAACATCCCTGCCGCTTTGCCCCCGATTTGGCCCGAACCGATAAGCCTTTCTCTGATACTGAAAATGTCGTCTGCAATCAGATATCTGTCGGACAACCTATTCAGTTTTTCGTGATTGCCGAGCATCATACGCGATAACTCGCGTTTGAGAGCCGTAATCTCCGAAGCGGCATTCGGGATATTGGCTCCGATTTCCCTGTATTGTGACAGCTTACGGTACACACTGTGCCATGGCGCTACGGAATCGGGTACGGTATTAACGAGATGTTTGCCCGTTGCTAACAGTACCGAGGCGGCATCGCCGCTACCTGAAACCGGTTGCCAGGTTTTTTCTCCAACCAGATGGGGCAGAAACATCTGCGGAGAGTAACGTCCCCAGACTTTTAAAGGATGGATATAGGTATCACCGCTTACGTGATACACGTCGAGCAGTATTTGTGTGGTATCCCGTATTCTGGCGACCGTATTGTAATCGTGTTGCCCGCGGCCGATAGCAAAATATGCCAGGCACTTCAACTCAAAAATAAAGGGGCAGGTCACTCTATAGAAATTTGCCAGCAATTCGTCGGTTGCCCATTCGCTCACCAGCGATGATAAATTATCGAATATATAGGCGGTATTACTGCCGTGCTGCTCGATTATTTCATGGATTTTACCGCTGAAATAGTCGAATCCGGGTGTCGGGTCAATGTGTATTACGGTCAAGCCGGGGTGTCTCTTTACTACTGGCTGGTGTGAAGCGAATCTGAGATAGATGCAAGAGGATTTATTGCGGATGGCTTCGTCGGCAAATAACTCCGCGAAATGGGAATAATCTTCCAAACGGTCGATCTGCCAGACAACATTATCGCCGGGACGTAGTCCATTCAGAAGTTCGTCTAGTTGTGTTGAGCCACTGTTAAGTGTATCCGAATTTAGTTTTTTCATGCCCATCCATCTAAGCTATTGAATTACGCTGGACTATTTGAAGAAAGGACAAGTATATTGTTATCTTGTTGTTCGCTCAATCCATCGTCTTCTGCGGAGGAAGTTTTTTTCTTCGGTCTGATTTTCCTGTAGATTTTATCAGGTGTCATCTTTACACCATCGGTGGTTAACAATCTGTCTATGGTGATACCGAAGAGTCTCTCATTTTCTTCCAAGTAGGGCAGGATTAATTTCCAGTCGGCATTCGTAATCCTGGCAAACTCTCCGCCGTTTAACTGCTCTTCAACCAGTTTCATACGAGGATCACGGACATAAATCGCACCGCCGGAAGCCAGAGAAAATATATTCGACCCCGGATAGGGTGATGCGTACTCTCGTATCGTTCCGTCATTATCGTTGAAGCCGATGCCGTTCAGGATGACGAATCCGCCGCCTTTCAGAGGGTCTCCTGCCATGAAGGATTCCGCCAGGTAATCCAGTGCCGTGCCGTTGATGACAACACGCGGTTTACCGACGGCATTGATTAGGGGCCGTCCGGCGGCGTTACCCATAATATAGGCAATACCTCCCTTGGCACCGTACATGAAAGTCTGCCCGACATCACCGAAGATTGCTACCTTGCCTTCTTTCATTATCTGACATAGTTGGTCTTGAGCGTTACCGTGTACATAGATTTCCATGCCATCGATGCCCGAAGCCAGATAATCTCCGGATGAGCCGTAGACATCGATACGCACACCGTTAGTCGATGGACCACAGCCACAACCTGTAAACCGCTGTCCGCAGTATCTATAGATAATGAAACGTCTCCAGCCGAGCTGATATGCTTTAACTATTGTTGTCGCATCGCAGTCGTTGCCTTCCGGCTCGAAGTGCTTTGCATCGATGATAAGAACTTGTTCGTTATTCAGAGGCGCCCGGAGTAAATCGCGGGAAGCGAAATCAATCCGAGCGAACTGCGACGGCGATTTTTCGGCAATTATGGGTGTTGCAGACAAAATATCGTCGAGGTTGATTTTAATTACATGTTGAATAGAACTGCGTTTAATATTGCCGGTATTGTAACGAAGGTCGTTCAATAACGTCATGGCCGTGATAGCCGTTTGCTTGTAAACATCGTTTTTCAGCGCCTGGTTTTTAATGGTCTCAATCGCAAACCTGAGTGTCATGACATCAAAATCATGAATAGACTCAGTTATATATTTGAATATTCTGTTTGCGGCAACAGTCGAATCTGTCTCTGTGAAGAGACTACAGATTTGTTTTTCGGTAGTTTCAGTTTCAGACATTGATAAGTGCAACTCTCTTGAAGTGTCACAAATTATTTTACCCTTGGCTGTTTCGATAATTTTGCCGAATTTGTCGGTACAAATGAGTTGTTTGTTACCCCCGTCATCTTTCAGTGTGAAGATGAAGGCGCCGCCATCGGTGTAACTGCCGCCGCGGGCATTCCAGTATTTATCGGCGATAGGTCTGAAACGCGGGTCTTCTCGTTCTAATGAACTGAGCGTCGCATCGATTGCCTGTTTTTCCGAGCAAATCAGACCGACCTGCACCTCGCCTTCCTGCAAAGCAAAGACCTGCGGTCTGAGCATAGCCGTGTCCGTAATGCCGATTAACTGGAATTGATTATTCGGAACATCATTGCGGGCAATGATAAAAAACCACGGGCCGTCGGGAGACGAATAAACATGATGAGTTTGAATCGCCCTGTAGATTTCCTGTTTTCCAGGCGGCAGCATATCGAAGTCCATCTCGGAAGTCGGAGCCATCGCTTCAATGAGATATTCCAGGGGATATTTATAGACTCTCAGCCACAAGTCCAGCAGGAGGGCAGCTTCTTCCGTATCGGTCAGGAATAAAGGTAAATAGTTGCGTTGTTTCAGATATTCGTAAACCGATTGATAATTGGCGAAATCGCCGTTGTGCACGAGTGCTTCGTTGAGCGCACTGAAAGGATGACAGCCGCCGGGGTGCCAGACACGACCGCGGGTCGGGTAGCGCTGGTGGGCAAGCCATACATAGGCTTTGAAATCATCCAGTTTGTAATAGCGAACGACATTCTCGGCATACCCGACGATTTTCAGTATCATCATATTTCTGCCGTGGGACATAACAAAGGCTTTTTTCTCACCGAGTGAGGCGTAATATTGCCTGTTAATCTTAAAGCTGTTCTGATAAACAAACTCATCCTCGGCATCGCGGCGCTCCATTGAGGTGAGATGATTTTTCCCGATAAACTTGTCAAGTACCTCATCCTTGACGCGAACAAAATATCGCATAACATCCGGCGGTTTGACTTCCAGCCCGATACTCCGATAGTCGTCAAGCGTTGCGAGCATTTCGGATTTGTCGATTTTAAAATACGGCTTAATGAAAGAATTTTCGAGCTCTTCCTTTACGTTGATGTCGAGGAGAGCGATATGTAACATATAGTCTTCTTCGAGTACTTCCCTGGAAACGCCGAGGGCTTCGGGAATGAATCCGACGGCACTGATACCGCCGCCTTTCCCGTTACCCCTGTTGTGCATACGAAATGAAGGTTCGAAGATATTTTTGCCGGTCACGGGGATGGAGCAGACGAATCCGGTAACACCGCAACCGCCTTCCTCTTCGGTATTGGACAGAAGAGGCGGTGTTTGCTTACACAGTTTTGTACGTGAAGATAATATTCTCTCAGTATTATCCATCAGCCTTGAGCTCCGTTTCAGGATTGTAATCTATATGTCTCAACAGATCCGTACGTCCGACAAGTTCCCTGATACTGCGCATGCCGAACTTCTGAAGAATATCGACTAATTGAACATACCATGCATGGTACAGATTGGTCAGGCGTTGTGTCGCCCAATCTTCATCGAACAGGTCGGCTAAATTAGAGTCCGTTGTGGCGATACCCCGGGCACAACCCCGTCCCGATTCACAGTTACCACAGCGGACACACTCCAGTGCTACCAGTTCCGCCGTGCCGATGACCACTCCGTCGGTACCCAGACAGATAGCTTTGGCTACATCATGAGCGGTACGGATACCACCGGAGGCAATGAGTGTTATAGCATCGCGGACACCTTCGTCCTTCAGGAATTTGTGTACTTTAGGTATGGCGTATTCAATAGGCATGGCGATGTTTTTCTTGGCGATGTCCGGGGCTGCCCCGGTGCCACCGTAGCCGCCGTCGATATGGATAATATGTGCCCCGGCATAATAGGAACCGACAGCAACCATATCTACGTCATTCGGAGTAGAAACCTTGACGGATATCAAGGCTTTGGGGTTCATCTCCTTGACCCAGTCGATATGTTTTTTGTGGTCTTCGATCGAATATACCGAGTGGAACGGGAAAGGAGAGAATAATGAGGACCCCTGTACGGCCTCACGCATTCTGGCGACACTTTCTGTTACCTTCTCACCGAGAAGATGCCCGCCGAGACCTGGTTTGGCGCCCTGAGCATATTTAAATTCGACGATTTTCACTCGCTGAACAGTCTCTTCACGTACCCCGAAGAGACCGGTTGCAATCTGGGTAATGACATGGTCGTCATACTCGCGGAGTATTGCCGGATAACCGCCTTCGCCTGTGCAGGTAAAGGTATTCCATATAGTTGCATTATGTGCTTTAGAAACCATGGTGGGAAGACTCACCGAGCCGAACGACATGCCCCCGCCATATACGGGCAGTGAAATGACAATGTTATTACGCCCGTCGTCTCTGCGGTTTAAAGGTATTTCAGTGGAAATTTCGGAAACATCTAACCCGGAAGGTCTGGACGGAAATTTGAAGCGCAGTTTATCGAAACCGCCGCCGGAATTACCAACATTGTATTCGATGTCAGTACGCTTCGGCGGATAGCCGGTTTCAGCCATAATCCATGTTCCGGTGATAATATCCGGGGTCCAGCGGAAGTCGCCCAGAGTCTGATACATCGGGTTCAATGATAAACTCAAAGCATGCTTTGGGCACTTGTTGATGCAGCAAAACTCTTTGTCCAAGCATTCAAAACCGATGCATCTGTAGTCGATGGGCGGATTTATTTTGTTGTATCCTTCATTCCGCTCGTGCACACCGTAAGGGCATGTTTTGGCGCACATGCCACAGTTGATGCAGGCATCCGACCGGGTTACTTTATATTTCGGTACCTGGTGCCTGAATCTGGAAGGTATGTCTCTGATTAGTACGGTTGACGGCTTCATGTTTTTATCATCTCCGGCTTTTTAAATAGATTTCCGAAGGTATCTTTATCTATTTCTTCGAAGAAGATGGCACGGCCGGATTCGCCACGCAGACGGCGTGCTTCACGGATGCCCATGGCCCCCATCATCTCTAATATCTGCGAATGCCAGGCTCCCATGAGATTTACGATGCGTTGTGTTATCAGTGGTTGCGGAATTTTATCGAGCCCTTCCGGCATAACTATCAACTTCTCCAGTGCCTCGTAAATTTTGGCTCCCAGGACAATTAACAAGGGAATGTCTATCGCTGTCAGGTCGGCGCCGCAAAGCATCGCCTTGGTAACATGCTCTGCCATTGCGATTCCGCCCGAAGCAATGATAGTGACTCCATCACGGATACGGTCTTCTACCAGCCTCAAATGTATGCCCCGGATAATGTCTTTAAGGTGACGCCCGCCCGATGAACTATCGACTTCATTCCCTTTGTAATCGGCTATAATCTGAATAACTTCTGCACCGTTACGGACCAGTTTTTCAGCAATACTCTCGATATTCCTTACTGCAGGAAGACGTATGATAGTTACGGCGCAGTTGAATTTTTTGATTTTTTCTTTGAGACTTGCGAAGTCTTTTATCATATCGTCGCTGTATTCGATTGCGACGAGGCGTGCTTTTTCAAGTATCGCTTCGTGTGCGTCGATTTCCCCGATTGAAAGCAAAGGGATAATATTACTGGCATATTTCTCCAACTCGGGTGTTATGGCTGTTACCGGCATAATGACGCACGTATCAATTACCACGGCGGCTTTTAAGATTGCTTTCGCGATGGCCGGAGTCAGATACTCCGTGGGGATATCGAATATTATGGGGAGGGAAATGGCCACGGAGTCAGGAACATTCGAAGCCAGTTCTCCATCGGAGTTAAATTTCAGATGATTGAGTTTATTGCCCAGTTCGATGGAGGTATTGATATATTCCCGCCCATGAATCCCGTCCCGCGTCGGTCGTACAATCTCGGACATATCAGTCCACATACTATCAAAACCGTTTCCGGTAAAAGGGCCGCGGTAACCGGCACCGGAGACGGGGACACTCCCGTTCTCCGCCTGTTTCCAGAGACTGATTAGCATATCCGGTTTCCAGTATGTACCGCCGATGTTACAAAATTCTGCCGACAGTGATTTTTCTAAGGCCCCTCGCGGACATTCCTGAATGCAGCGGAAACAATTCCTGCATAGTGTGGTATCGGGGTCGGCCATTTTGCGCGGGTCATCGGTGCGACGTTTGTGAGCTTCATAAATGCAGACCTTCGTGCATTTACCGCAATTAATGCAGTTCTCGCCCCGCACAATCGTGAATTTATGCAGGTAGTCTGTGCTGAGCAATGCCGGCCTGGAATTAATGTGATACTTTTTAGGCATATTATTTGTCCGTTATACTCCGACTTCTTGCGTGTAAAGAGGGCATACTGTTCTGCTCTATCATGTTCCAGTATTCCTTGCTGGCATCGACCTTTTTCAGGAATTTTGTAATCCGGGCTTCGGGTCTGCCGAATTGATTTTCGATCCTCTTTTCTAAGGCATCCCAGAGATTCATCAATTCGAGGTTTGTCTGACATACTTCTTCGCAGGCTTTGCAGTGCATACACAAGAAGGCATTGCCTGCTTCTTCCTCGGTCACAGTCTGTCCGTTCAGTAATTTCCTGGCAAGAGCAATTTTCCCTTTGGCGGTCAGCGCTTCATTGCCTGTGACGAGGTAGGCCGGGCAAACAGCGATGCAATTGCCGCATTTGGCACAGGCGTGTAAGCTGAGCTCATAATCGAGACTGTCAATTTTTTTATCTTTCCCCAGTGATACAGTAGCAATCTTGCCGATTACAGGCGACATCGGCGTCGCGATTCTCATTAGCACACCGAAAACAACCGGATGAAAGAGTATTCCCGCGATGCCTTTCGAGCCGGAGGAGAATAATTTGCCCGGATTCAGGATATTGTGAGGATCCACTTTTGTCTTGAAGGCCCTCATATCCCGTCTTTTTTCTCTATCATAACGATGTTTGATGAAGGCGGCATTCCACAGGCCGAGTCCATAAGGCTCCGCTCCGAGTGATACCGCAGTGTGTGTAAGAATGGACACCAGAGGTAAATCGATATAATATTTCTTTTTTCTGGAGTCGCACAGAAAGTTGGCCATAATAAGTGCTTTTTGGCTGTCGATAATATAAGAGTCGATGCTGATTTCTACCCCAAAATGACTGCCTATTTTCTTGGCTTTTTCGATGTAAACAGCGGCTGAACTAATCGGCATAATGATTTCACTGGCCAGGATTGTCGGGCCCAAGCGCTTTGCTTTCATACCGAACAATCGTTCATTCCAAAGGTAGCTTGCGACGTAACGCGGGGCTTCTTCGGTATTGTTTTCGAAGATGTATTTCGTAAGGCTCACATCTTCTTCGAAGTTGTCAAGCTCCACCAGAACACCGGCGCTTTTCTTGAAAATATCGGAGCGTAAAATTGCATTGGTATCGACAAGGTGATTTTCATCTAGAAACCGGATGACATTGGGGTTATATTTCCTGTCCGGTAAACTTCCGATAAATCGGTCGATGAATGCAAATGCTTCTCTATCGCTCGGAAAATACAATAGATGAGGAAACGAACCCTGGGGGATATCGCGTAATCGGAGGGTCACTTCAACTACAATGCCGAATACTCCCTCGGTAGAGATGAAATAGGCAAAATCGTGGTCCGATGGAGATAACTGTCTCATCTCTCCATCGGCCGTGACAATCCTCATTGATACAATCTGTTTTGATAAATGACCATATTTGAAACTGTTGATACCGTATCCGCCGGTCGATATCCAGCCCCCGACGGTGGAGAATTTACTCGAAGGATATGTCATCAGGCAGAGACCATGCCTTTTAACTGCGATATCGATGTCACTCCAGCGGGCACCAGCTTCCACGGTAGCGGTCTTTTGTGCAGTGTCGATCGAAATTATGTTTCGGAAAGGGGAGAGATCAATGACCATTCCGCCACTGGTTGGAACGACGCCGCCGAAGCCCCATGAAGCAGTCCCTCGCGGTATCACGGGGATCTTCTGCTCGTTAGCAAAAGCCAGGACCCTTCGTATCTCGTTAATATTCTTGGGCTGGACGACTACATCGGGTAAAATGTTAAAAAGTGCCCTGGACATAATCGAGGGTATGTCACCGATGTCGTGGCTGTACATCGCCCTTTCGGTCGGGCTATCGATAATTCTTATTTCGCTGATGAATTGTTTTAATCCTTCTGTATTCATCGGTCTTTTCCCCATAGCGCATACGGCAATAGGTTGCCGTATGCCGTTTGAGTTAATAATCGCAAAAAATAAGGTGACTTGTCAATGCTTTACAGCTTGATGCCGAAGCTGATGTTTGTGAGGACTCCAAAAATTTTACAAAAACTTTACCGGTTCGACAACGGAAAAAGAGAGCGGTAGATATTGTGGTTGGTTAGCCCCTGAATCATTAAGGAATATGTCGAAGACTTGCGCTGATTTCTGAACAAAATAGACCTAACTGAAAGAAAATCGTATATCAAGAGCTTTATTAAAGATATGACTGTGACTGAGGATGAAGTCAAGATTCACTATGCTGAAGAAGTGTCTTAACTATTACGGATTAATTATTCAGTTTTCAGACGATAGCCTACTCCTGGCTCTGTAATAATTAATTGAGGACGAGATGGGTCCGACTCAATCTTACGGCGTAGATTACTTATATTCACGTGCAACATATGAGATTCATCGCCATATTCTGCTCCCCACACTGCGCGTAATAGGTGACGATGGGTTAATACTTTTCCTGCATCATTTACGAGTACTCTCAGCAAATCATACTCGTTAGGTGTTAATTGAACTTCTTGCCCCGAAATTGTTACCAATCGTTTCGATAAGTCGACTATGAGATTACTATTCGCAAAAATTGGCTCATTACCTTTCTGTAAAGAACGGCGAATGGCAACCCGAAGTCTAGCCAGTAGCTCCCCGACTCCAAAAGGTTTTATCAGATAGTCATCCGCACCAGCATCAAGCGCGGCAATTTTGTCCCTCTCCGAACCACGGACAGATAGTATGATTATCGGGATTTTTGTCCACTCGCGGAGCAATCGTGTAACCTCTATCCCGTCCATATCTGGCAACCCCAGATCCAGTATTATAATATCTGGCTTCTGGGAAGCGACGATGGAAAGAGCTTCCTGCCCCAAGCCCACTTCGATTACGGTGTATGCCTGTGATGTCAATGCGACTCTAAGGAACCGCCTGATAGGTTGTTCATCGTCTACCACTAACACTCGCTCATTAGGCATCTGCTTTCTCCTCAGCGCTTTTACTGGGGTCAGACACCGGTAAAACCAGCCGAATAACAGTGCCGCCGCCGGTACGATTCTCTGCAGTAATCTTGCCGTCATGAGCCTCAACGATGCCTTTGCAGATGGACAACCCCAACCCTGTGCCTGCCACATTATCTGGACGCTGAATACGATAAAACTTATCGAAGACATGTAACAAATCCTGGGATGGGATACCGACCCCATGGTCAGCTATTTCAATATAAACTTCATGACCGGTTTGTCGTGCCTTTATATCAATAGGAGAATCAGCTGGAGAATACTTTTGAGCATTATCCAGTACATTAACCAATGTCTGTACAATAAGACCAAAATCTACAAACACAAGAGGCAACTCAATTGGTACGTTTATGTTAATCTGATGGGTGCGGGCGCGCCCACCCATCTGTTCCAATGCTGTGCCAACCAAGTCCTGTACATCAAAAAGTTGTCTGGACATTTTTATTGTCCCTGATTCAACCCTTGACACATCGAGCAAATTGGTTATCAGGTGATTCAGACGCTCGGCTTCCTCGCGTGCAACCTGTATCAAGTTTCTCTTTGCTTCATCATCAAGACTTATATCCTTTTCTTGGAGACTACTTAATACACCGATAACCGATACTAGCGGGGTACGTAAATCATGTGAAATGGAATTAAGAAGTGCGGTCTGTAGTTTCTCTGTGGCCTCAAGGATTTGCGCATTTTTTGCTTTTTCAGCCAGTTGAATATGCTCAATGGCAACCGCTGCCAATCCGGCAAACACTTTTAACAGCCGTGTTTGTTCTGCCGTCCAATCTTTCGGAGTGTCCAAACTTTGTAATACCATTATTCCGATCATCCCCCTGGAAGTTTTAAGTGGCACATATCTGGCTTTCTTATATTGGAGCATATCAGGTTTCTGCCCTGTAGTTTCCTGATTTTGGATTGATAAAACAGCAGACTTTAACTCGCCTTCATCAATTGTGAAACTTTGATTCTCTCTCTGCGAAATAAACTTCTCGCTGTTCAGGGAATCGGATAACAGGATTAAAGTGTTACATCCGAAAGTCTCGTGTATCCCTCTGGTAATTGTTTTCAGGGTATCATCCAGTCCGGCAGTTACATTCAGATTACGACTCAAGGAATAGAGAATCGCAGTCTCACGTTCTTGTTGTTTTGATTCCTTGGTTTGTTCCTGAATTTTTGCTGTAAGATAACTGATGACAATCCCAACCAACAGCAATACGGTAAAAGTAAATATGTATTGAGTGTCTGCCACGGCAAAAGTAAAATAGGGTGGCACAAGGAAAAAATCAAATGCGAGAACACTCAAGACCGAAACAAAAATAGATGGTCCAAGTCCCCAGAATATAGCGGTTACTGTGACACAAAGCAGAAATACCATTATGACATTGGCAGGGGCAAAAAATAAGATAAGCAGACGACCAATCAACGTGCATAGAACGGTTAACCCCAAACCAAAAATGTACCCTTTCCAGTTAACAACAAGAGTCTTAGAGATTTTTCTTATTTGTTCCACAGGTTTGCCTTTTGGCTACTGCCTATAAATACATTGACATCGTTTTTAAATGATATTGTACGGTGGTGCACGCCAATATTATATACTTCGGTATCATACAAATCTACGTCTCAGAATTAAGCAGTGTAAATCGAACTACAATAATATCTCAACTTGATGTCGTTATCATCCCATCAAAATCCCTTCTCTGGGGAATCGGTACAAGGGGTATGGCTTGCGACGCGCAAATATCATAACCACGGAAAGGGGAGTAACTCTTCCGATGAACATAACGAATATGATAACAACCTGCCCCAGAGGTGAGAAATTTGCTAGTGCTTCCGTGGACAACCCGACCGTACCGAATGCTGACGTTACTTCAAAAAGGACGCGTTCAAATGGGATAGTGGGGCTTGATGCCATAATAAGGATTACCGCAATTACTACTACGATTAAGCTCGCTACTACGACGATAGTCGCGCGCAAGACCTGCCCATGAGAAATTTCCCGCCCGAATGACTCCGTATTTTTTCGACCTCTAAGTGTGGACCACACAGTTGCCATCATTATGGCAAAGGTATTGACCTTAATGCCACCACCCGTGGAACCGGTGGAAGCGCCGACAAACATCAGCACGACAATGATTATTAGTGTTTGAATGGTAATTTGCCCGAAATTTATTGTTGCATAACCTGTGGTAGTAGACGCACTCAATGCATTGAAGAATGTAGTAAAAATCTTCCCCCCGAATGAAAAATCAGTTAGTGATGCACCGTGGAAATACTCGGCGATGAACATTCCGATTGTTCCCAGGAGATAAAGCGTTATGGTCGTCACGAGAACGAGTTTCGTATCTAAGGAAAATCTGTTAAATTTATGCACTTTAGGGACTTCCAGAAGAACGGAGAATCCGATGGCCCCCAGCACCGCTTCTATGGTTGCAATGCTGAGTAAAATAGTATCGTTACGGAATGGGACGAAACTAGTCGATCCCACAATATCGAATCCTGCGGTATTAAACGAGGATACCGAGTGAAATAACGCCGGCCACAGTGCTGTCCCTTGAGTATAGTAATGTTGAAACGGTAAGATGTTGAGTAATGCCCCGATAATCGTAATGGAAATATCCAGCAGGACCACATTCCTGAGCAGGCGTAACAGTCCACCTAATTGACCGCTTGCCATTGCTTCACGAGTGAGGAAACGGTCGTGCAATGTGAAACGGACTCCCCTTAACCACATAATAAACATCACAGCCGTTACCAGCCCCAGCCCGCCCAGAAAGATTAGCCCGCATATTACCGCTTGTCCGAAAGGTGTCCAGTATGTTGCGGTGGTAACAAGAGTCAGCCCAGTCGTGGAAACAGCGGACACTGATGTGAAAAAGGCTATTAATGGCGGCGTAATACCCCCTCCGGTTCTAGCAATAGGCAACATCAACAGGAATCCACCGCCAATCATTAGCAAGACAATCCCCAAGACGCTCACTAGTAAAGGATTAGTTATAGCTAACCTGGAGAAATACCCACGTCTTGGTCGCCTGTCTAGGATGCCGATGGCGTGTGGCAGTGGTAGGTGGATAAATCTATCTCCTATCTTGCGAGGTTCTTCTGTCATTATTCTAACCAATATCTGAAGTTTAAAGACGACTCTTAATATACATGGGACATCAGAATGTGAATTTACCTCGTGAATTGGGTAAGAACAATAGTGCAGACGGTTTCAGTAATCAGTTAGCGGACTTGCCTTCACAACTACTATTTTAATGAAATCAAACTCAAAAAGGTGTCAAGAAAGTAATTGTGAGCATCAAGAAAGAATCAAGAATGCATTTCTATCAGAAACAAAGCTGCCCGTGTTCTTGAAGAACTAGTCAATGTGACTAAGTATCATAATGTGAATTGTTAGAGAGTTGGTCCACGGCAACAACGGCTTGCCTAACTTAAACATTTGCTAGGGTCGGATTGAACAAAACTGACTTTTATGTAATCCACTGTATTCAATAAAAACTCCTATAGGCATTGCCGTGAGTCCTGGAGTTGAGTATGTTGAAGGTTTAGGGGATAGTAACTACCAAGTCGTCAATTTTAATATTGGAGTTGATGTAAATCCCCTGCTAGGCGAGGGCCATAGTATTGTTGCCAATGTCCACGTTGAATGGTTAGGCGAGAGCTGGCTCTTTGCCTTTATGTACAAAATGCTGATAGGCATGATTTCAGGCTGAAGGAAAGTTCAAAGGTCCTGCTATTGTACAGTATGGTGGGCAGTAGAGGGCTCGAACCTCTGACCTCCTGCGTGTAAAGCAGGCGCTCTAACCAACTGAGCTAACCGCCCGAATGGTACGCTTGGTGGGGTTCGAACCCACGACCTCAGCCTCCGCAGGGCCGCGCTCTATCCAAACTGAGCTACAAGCGCTCGTAAACAGTGGTGCCGAAGGAGAGATTTGAACTCTCATGCCCGTTATGGACACTACGCCCTGAACGTAGCGCGTCTGCCATTC
>JAFGHZ010000103.1 GCA_016929875.1 Dehalococcoidales bacterium | reverse complement strand
TGAATATCCTGAGACAGTAGGTTCCCCGATAAAATCGGGGATTAATGTAATGCCTGCCGAGGAACAAAATGTGCCCCCTCGTATTCTGGGGGCGAAATGGTTTTTTGAATCCTTGTGCAGTGCACGAGGATTCTTTTTTTGGATTGTTAGAATTCATCAGATAAGGAGGTGAAAAGGGATGCCAACGGAGAAAAAGGCACAAAGCATCGACAAACTGGAACAGGAACTTTCCAAAGCCAATATCGGCATTTTGACCGATTACCGCGGATTGAAAACTCTGGAAATCAATGCTTTACGCCGCAAACTGCAGGATGCTGGTGGTGATTACAAGGTCGTCAAAAATACCCTTGTCCAGAAAGCTGCCGAAAGACTCGAACGGACCGACATCGTGGACTTCTTCGAAGGTCCCACTGCCGTAGTTTTCGGATATGGAGACATCTCGCAGATAGCAAAGGCTTTCAGTGACCACGTTCGCACATCCAAAATCAATCTTAACGTCAAGGGCGGTTTTCTCAGTGACCGTTTATTAACGGCAGCAGAAATAACCACTCTTGCCACACTGCCGTCTAAAGAGGTCCTGATCGCCAAGGTCGTCGGCAGTATCAAGAGCCCACTCTATATGCTGGCAGGTGTTTTAACCGGCCCTGTGAGAGGACTACAAAACGTATTACAAGGAAGAATTAAACAATTGGAGGGTAATAACTAAAATGGCAGAAAGCAACAAAGTAGAAGGAATAATCAATTCCATCAAAGAACTGAACGTACTGGAACTTTCACAATTGGTCAAGGCTCTGGAGACTGAGTTCGGCGTTACCGCCGCCGCTCCGGTAGCAGTTGCCGCCGCACCCGCAGCAGGTGCCGCTGCTGCACCTGCCGCTGAGGCTGAGGAAAAATCGGAGTTCACCGTTATCCTCAAGTCCTTCGGCGATAATAAAATCAACGTTATTAAGGCGATCCGTGAAGTTACCAACCTTGGTCTAAAAGAATCCAAGGACCTGGTTGAAGGTGCTCCCAAACCGGTGAAAGAAAACGTCAACAAACAGGAAGCGGCAACCATCAAAGAGAAATTGACCGCTGCCGGCGCAACCGTCGAAATTAAATAAGCTGATAAATAAAAGAAATTTTATCTGAGGGGGGCTTGAAGCCCCCCCTCAGATATTGAGAATTGCCCCAAAAACGAGTAACATAGTGTCAAGCCCCTCATATGGAGGTAAATATGCTTAACGAATACTGGGGAATTCCGGCAATAATTGGGGCAGTATTTTTTGTCCTGGGCATCGCTTTAATTATCTGGGGTGTGCGGGAGGGAAGGAACTACTACGACTCCCTCATCAACCGCGTCGATTTAAGAGAGTTTTTTTCCAAATGGCCGCTCCGTCCCGAGCCCGGTGCCCTGAAAACCGGCGGATGGATTTCAATCATCCTCAGTATCATCATCGTGGGCATCGGTGTGCTCCTCTACTTACTGAACAAATAAACACAGTTCAATATTGTCATTCCCGCCCCGATGAAATTGGGGTAAACTCCAGCGGGAACCTATGCCTTTCTTACATTAGCAAACTTCTCGGTCTGTATTGTCTCCGTAAACTCCAAGCTCCAAATACCAGATTCCAAAGAAATCATAAAGAGAAAAATTGATTACTTCTGTTTTTCAATAATCGCATTAAATATTCTGAGTAACTCGTTTGCTTCTTGAATTAGCCCATCTCTTGTTTTCTCCGCGTCATTACTACTAACCTCAAGCAACTCAAGCCAGTAACAGCTCTCCTTAGCTTCCTTACGGCATATCTTAATGCGTAGTATAAAATCCTTTTTACTAAAAGATTCATTCGCTTCAATGTAATTGGCACCCACAGAACCTACTGAACGAATGAGTTGTTTTCTAATTTCAGCATTAGCAAGAGTTCTCGAGAGTGTATTCTGGTAAGCAATTACTTCTTTGGCAAACAATTTAGTTCGCTCCCCGAGGTCATATGGTTTTTTGTTTCCCATTTTATTCACCATTACTTTCTTAACTTCTCTTGGTTTTTGGTATTTGGAATTTTCACATCAACAGGCTTCTCGGTCTGTACTGTATCGCCTCTGCGAGATGCGGCGCTTTTATCACATCGCTATTCTCATGATCGGCAATTGTCCTCGCCAGTTTCAGAATGCGATGGAAAGCACGCGCCGAAAGGTTCAATTGCTTCATCGCCGCCTTGAGCAAGCTTTGTGCCGGATCCTCTACCTGGCAGTATTCTCTGACATCGGCGGCAGTCATATCCGCATTCGAATTCAGTTTCGTCCCCTTAAAACGCTCCAGTTGCCTCTCCCGCGCAGATGTAACTCTTACCTGTACCTTCTCCGATTTCTCACCTAATCTATCGTCCGCCAGTTTTTCATAATCGATACGCGGCACTTCGACAAAGATATCCACCCTGTCGAGGAACGGCCCGCTGATGCGCTTCTGATATTTTGCGACAACGCCCGGCGAACAGGTACACTGCTTGAAAGGGTCGCTGTAATAGCCGCACGGGCAAGGGTTCATCGCCCCGACAAGCATAAAATTCGCCGGATAGGTAACGCTCCCCTGCGCACGACTGATACTGACCATCTTGTCCTCGAGAGGCTGCCGCAGGACTTCCAACAGAGCATGTCCGAATTCGGGCAATTCGTCCAGAAACAGGACCCCGCGGTGGCTCAAGCTTATTTCACCGGGCTTAGGGAAATGCCCTCCCCCTACTAATCCGACATTGGAAGTAGTATAGTGCGGCGAACGGAATGGCCGCTGTTTTATTATCGGCATATCCGGCGGCAAGAGCCCACTGATGCTGTAAATCTTGGTAACTTCGATGGCTTCCTCGTTCGTCATCGGCGGCAATATGGAACACAGCGACCTTGCCAGAAGTGTCTTCCCACTACCCGGCGGTCCCATCATTATAACGTTGTGCCCGCCGGCGGCGGCAATCTCCAACGCCCTTTTCACATGCTCCTGCCCTTTGATATAGGCGAAATCGATGCCTGTCATTTCGGGAAGAATATATTCGGCATTCCCCACATCGGGCAAAACCGCAGGCGCCGGAATTTCCTTGCGGAGATAGCTCGCTAACTGCGTCAGATTGGCAAAAGGCAGAATCTCGACACCGTCCACCAGTGAAGCCTCTCTAGCACTCGCTTGAGGCACTACAATGCGCGAGAAACCTTTTTCATAGCTAGCAGCAACCATTGGCAGAATTCCCGGCGTGTGACGCAGGGTGCCATCCAGCGCCAGTTCCCCCAGCAGGATCAGCCCATCGGCTTCCGCCGGCACCTGCTGCGTAGCAATCAGCATCGCCACGGCAATCGGCAAATCATAAGCAGGCCCGGCTTTCTTCAGATTGGCAGGTGCTAGGCCGGCAACCACGCGTTTCATCGGAAAAGTGAAACCCGAGTTACGCACCGCGGCACGGACACGCTCTCTGGCTTCCTGTACTGCCGTATCCGGTAAACCGACGACACCGAAGAATGGTAGACCGGAAGAAATATCGACCTCTACTTCGACAATGACGCCTTCCAGCCCGACGATAGCACAGCTTCTGACTTTCGCAAGCATAGTATTACGCACTATGTTACAGGGAAATGATTACAAGTGTCAACAAGATAAAGAGAGGATTAAATCAAAGGGGAACCGTTAAACCGGTTCCCCTGTCGCTTATACGCTAAAGCCGTAACATTATACCTGCCATCGGTTCTAATCTTCCAGAGAAAACGCAGGGTATTTATCGGTAACCAGTAATAGAGCATACGCCTGTACCCTGAGTCCCCATCTTAACACACCCTGTGTGAAATCGAATAACCCCCGGGGGTAACGCCCGGTAAACAGAATGGCAAACCAGGCAATTATCCATACTACGGATACCGCGACAGCAAGGAAGGCGAGAACTATATAATGAGGTATCGCCAGAAACCACTTTATCAGAGGCTTTACTCTCCCGATATCACGCCGAGCATCAGGATACACCAGTTGCAAATGCACCGCCTGTTCTTCATCCGTCGACGGGTATTCGTCCCGCATCAAAAGAATATAGGCCGTAACCCGATAGGTGAAGCGGGTAAATGCCAGGTTCCAGTCGAACCACCATCTGGGATACTTTGTTCTAAATAGTATCATCAAAACCAGAGGTATAAAGAGAATTATTCCTCCCGTAGTAAGGCCGGTACGCCAGCCTTCGAGATTACTGCCCCATGTCAAAGCGGCATCGCTCATCAGTCCGAGAACGATAGCGATAGGTATGACCGCAAACAGACGAAAGAAACTCGTCACCCTGTCTAACTCCCTGTCGGGATAATCGATTGTCAGGGTAGCGGGATAGTCAGTTGCGGTCGTCGATGTCTTTGTTCCCATTAGTTCCCCCTTGCTATTTTGTCTTACTGCTTATATGTTGGCTCAAGCATCAACCCATCGCCTGGCCCAGAAACAGAGGCCAGACAACAATACCCAGGATTATCTTCCACCAGACCAGGTGGGCAAATGAAATTGTAAACAGCCACCCGATAAACCAGACAGCACCTGCTGTAGCTCCTGTCCTGTTGTTCTTGTTCATATTAATCCTCCTGTTTAGTTTTATTACCAAAACGTCCGTATAATCGGGATTTACTCCGCGTATAATTTTATTCCCGCATCCGGAGTATCGACCACGATTTCCGTATCATGCAAAGCTTCCACCAGCGGTTCGATATACTCGTCTTTCAGATTACGGATGTCGAACCCGATTCCTTTATCTTTCATTCCCTTGTTGATATCATCTGCCACATGCGGAGGAATTAACGCCGTCAATTTCATCCCGGCACGTATCAAGCTCACGGGAACACGCACATTTACACGCGGGTTCTGCTGAGTTTCACGGCCTTCCTTGGGTTCTACTTTCACATAAAGGTATTTGGCATTCGACCTGGCCGTCTTCACAAAACCTGTTGTCTCGCCGGACTCGCCGCCGACCAGTGATAGTAACCGTGTTGCTTCCTCCACGGTAATTTTCCCCTCTGCTAACAACTGTAAAATTCTTTGCTGATTTTCTCCCATTTTAGTCCTCCTATTGAATTGCAATATAAACCTTTACGTCAGGTGTATCGACATCGACCTTTACTCCGGAAAGCAAGTGCAGGACACGGATTACCGATATAAATCCTGCAACTACCCAGTACAACCAGTCCCATTGCCATGTAAAAACAAACCCCAGCAAAGCAACCACAAGTACGACAGCAAAAACCACCAGCAAAAGCGCCAGTACTATCGGGCCGATAAGAAACAAAGGTATCCAGAGCCCGAAACGATGTTTACCGTCATAAAATCGGAGTTTCATGAAAAAGGGAGGCCATTTCATTTTGACAACCTCTCAATTGCCTCTCGAGCGGTGATTTCGCCACGCTCCAGAGAGGCTAATATTTCATCACGGGGCAGAGATACGACCGTCTCTACAAATTCAAATTGCTTTGCTATCCTTCCCAATCTGCTTTTTATGGTTGGATAGCTCACCCCGAATGTTTTCTCCATCTCTTTTATCGTGCCTTCACAGCGCACGAACGCCATGACAAATACCTGGTCTTCCAACGTCAGCCTCGCCAACGGCGGCAATTCAAACTCACCTTCGACAGCTATTTTTTTATCGGTCAACCGCACACGCTCCACAATTATCGAGGCCCCCTGTGTTAGCCTTGTTAGTTCCTGCCAATCCTGCGACATAAATATCAACTCCAAACCTGTATTTTATTGATTTTATTTACTTCATTATTAATTTTATTAATTATATTAAAGTATTTTCTTAACTTTGTCAAGTACTAATCGGGCAAATAAAAATATTCAGGGAAATTATCGGAGGTCATCTGTACGGATTTGACCACAGACATATAGAAACTGGTAAAATAAAGTAACAGTAGATATTATTCCGCCAGTAAAGATATCGCCACGTGACTCCCCAGAAAAAACTCCTCAGGAATACCGGGCAATGGGAGTTAAATGAACAAAAAAGTGTTGGTGGTTGATGACGACGCCACCTTCGTCGAACTGGTCGATATGGTTCTGACACGAGAGGGCTTCGAAATCCTCACAGCCTCGAACGGTCGTGAGGCATTACGCATCCTTTTCGAATCAAAACCCGACCTCGTGCTTCTAGACGTTATCATGCCTCAGATGGATGGCTGGCAGACCTGCAAATACATACGTGAAGCTTCCGATGTCCCCATAATCATTCTCAGCGGTCAAAGCCGTAGCGAAGACGATATCGTCCGCGGCCTGGACCACGGTGCTGATGAGTATATTCTCAAGCCGATAAGCAACCGGGAACTGGCCGCTAGGGTCAAGGCAATATTACGCCGTGCCGAATCCCCTCCATCGAAAGAGACCGAGCAAAGCGGTATCTATATCGACGACCACCTTGTGGTTAACATCAAAGAACGCAAAGTGCTGGTAGAAGGGGAACGGGTCAGACTGACTCCGATTGAATTCCGTCTTTTTGCGCAACTTATGCACAATGCCGGCAAGGTTCTCACTCACAGACAACTTCTGGAGAAAGTTTGGGGATGGGAATATACCGATGACATCGATTATGTCCGCATCTATATTTCGCACCTCCGCCAGAAGATAGAGGAAAACCCATCTCAGCCACGCTATATTATCACCGACCCCGGTGTGGGCTATTATTTCCGCAAGAACGATACTCCTTAATTTTTTGTATTCACGCATACCACGATCCAGAAAACACTTGACAGGAGTATTTTTTTACCCTATTATACCTAGCATATCTAGGTATTCCCACAAGTTTACCCGGATAAAAACGGCAAAGCCGAATTATTCAGTAAAATAAAGGAGAAGAAAAGAATGAATCGAGTTGTCGCATGGGTTGTCGCACTTCTGGGAGTAGCATGTCTAGTCATGGGCATAATATTCATTGTACAAGCCAATTCGGGAAGACAGACAATTGCTAACGAACTTTCGCCTCTAACAATATCTCAGGTAAACGCCACATATGACACCGTAAAAGCAAAACAACAGGCATTAGCCGCAGTCGAGGAACCCAAGATCCAGGCCGGGGAAGCGGCACCGAGTACTACCTATGTCTACCTCTCCGGACAGAGGACGTCATTAGGACTGACTAAAGCGAACATCGGGCTTGTCGGATTCATACAGACAAGCGGCATCGTCACCATTCTCATCGGGGTAGGATTATTGTTAGTCAGTGTAGGCTCATTGGCTAAGAAAGCCGCTGCTTAAAATAACTTTCAAAAATAAAGAAGAAGCGCCTCACCTCATACGATGAGAGGTGAGGCGCTTCGCGTTTCGGTATTTGCATTTACCTTCCCGTTCTGAGAAAATCTACTGCATTGAGGTTGTACTCAAATGAATTTGGCACTGGATAAAGCGCTCCTTTTTGCGGACCGGAGCGAATGGCGCCGGTGGCTGGAGAAAAACCACGCGAAAGAAAAGGTAGCCTTGCTCATCCATTACAGAAAAGATAGTGGTAAACAAACATTAAGCCACTTTGAAGCGGTCGAGGAAGCTATTTGCTTTGGATGGATCGACAGTATCCTGAGACGCATTGACGATGAAAGATTTGTCCTGAAATATACTCCCCGTAAGGCAAATAGTGTCTGGTCTAAAATCAACCGCGATAAAGCAGAACAACTGATAAAGACAGGCTTGATGACCGAAGCGGGGCTGGCAAAAATCGCCGAGGCAAAGAAAAACGGCCAATGGGATAACGCCTACACAAATAAAGTCAGAGATGAAATTCCCACCGACCTCGAAGAAGCCCTGAAACACGATAAGAAAGCCTTGCAGAATTTCCAGCAGTTCGCTAACAGCTATCGGAATATGTATATCGGCTGGGTGACCGGCGCTAAGACAAAAGCAACCAGAGAAAAACGTATCAATGAGGTAGTCAGACGTTCCCTACTGAAAATAAAACCCGAATAAAATGAGTATCTAATTCCTCAAACTCGCACCGAGCTCCGATGCAAGCTTTTTAAGAATTGCCTGTTGCACGCCGTTCACCTGCTGGTCGGTAAGGGTGCGGTCTGGTGTCTGGAACGTAAGATGGTAAGCCAGCGACTTCTTGCCCACCGGTACCTTCTCACCGGCATAAACATCGAAGAGAACAACATCGGTCACCAGCGAGAAAGTTTTAATGATATCCATTACCTGTTGATGCGTCACGCTGCTATCCAGAACCAGCGCAATATCGCGGACGGTCGCCGGGAATTTCGGAATAGGTCTGTATTCTTTTTGCTTGATAAGAGGAAGAAGTGCAGGCAAATCCAGTTCGAAAAGATAAACTTTGCCAGGGGCCTCGAAATGTTCCCCGACTACGGGATGCAATTCCCCTACCACACCGATTTGCTTGTCTCCAGCAGTAATCTTTGCCTGATTAACGGGATGGAGACTTTCATCGGATGATTTCTCAAATCTCGCTGAGATGCCGATTTTCTTGAGCAGCCCTTCCGCAATACCTTTAGCATCGAAGAAATCTACCGTTTCGCTCTCGCCTTGCCAGGAGGGCTGATTACGCCGTCCGGCAATCACACCGCAAAGCATATCCACTTCGTTGGGGAGGTCGTCCTGTCGTGGTATGTAAACCTTCCCCAGATCAAAAAACTTTAGCCCTTCTTCACTGAACGACTTATTGATTGCCAGCGCTGATAGCAGGTTCGGCCTGAGACTGGTACGCATATATTCATAGTCGATGGATATCGGATTCATCAAGCGCATCGGCATCATGTCCGGCTTTCTGGAATCGGGTGTCAACTTACTCAGCGAATCAAGACTGATATAGGAATAAGTCACGAGTTCCTGAAAACCATAGCCTACCATCATATCGGTAACCACTCGTTTCAAGCCGATAATCGGTATCGGATGCTGCTGTGGAATAGGTTCACTCAGCAAAGTAACAGGAATAGATTCATAACCGATGACGCGGACTATTTCCTCAATAACGTCCTCTTGTATATTGAAATCGCTGCGCCAGTAAGGAGCAACGACAGCTATCTCCGATTTATGGGTGTCTATCCTGCACTCACAGCCCTCAGCAGTAAGCGCATCTGTTATTTGCTTAACACTGAATTCAATGCCGAGAACACGTTTAACATCGGCGACCGTAATCTTGATGGGTTTTCTCACAATTTTACCGGGGTAGGCATCG
>JAFGHZ010000009.1 GCA_016929875.1 Dehalococcoidales bacterium | reverse complement strand
GCCGTCGCGCACATCGGGCAAGGCGCGCGCCACGATGACGCTCATCGCGTAATCGAGGTACGAGCTCCTCATTTCATCTTCGATAGTGACCGGTCTAATCTTTTCTGTAACCATTTACTCAAGACTCCGCATCTTCATAAAAATCAGCGCGCTGAAAGCACACTTAATTTTACTATAATTGCGCTCAACAAACAAATAGAGGAGCCGAAAAACTCCTCTATTACCAGCATTCAAACATCAGGAGCAAAATAAAGATATGCCGATGAACCCTAAGACTCCGAATCTTCTTCGAAGTCATCTTCGATAGGCGCTTCTTCCAGGACCTCGTGTTCTTCACCGCCGACCACGGTATAACCCGGCTCCCCGAGCAATGCCTCTTCCTGTTCCAACTCACGCCTGATAACACGGTCGGTAATATCGGGACGGACGCCCTCCACGCCCCTCGTCGGGAACGACAATTGCCCCGCCTGACGTGGGTCCTGGTACACCTCGCGGATGATGACCGTGATGGACTTATCCGTCGAATTGACAACCGCACCGCTATAGCGGTTACCGCCCCGCATCAGCCGGACAAGGCGCTGGCCGTGACGCGCTTCTACCTGTCCGAGATATTCGCCCCGTCTGTTCTCCGCAAGCAAGGCAGTCCCTCTGACCTTTAGAGATACCACGTCCCCGGCAACCATTTTGGCGAGAACGGCAGGCGGTGCCAGATTATTCAACTGCACCAAGCCGGCTTTACCGATTTCCTCGATGAACTGCTGGGGCTCCAGTTTATGGCTGTCAACCACCACCGCGGTCTTGGTCTTTTTGGTAGTTTTCTTGAGAAGCACGAGCCTCTCGAGGTTCTTCCGGGCAATCCCGTTATAGGAATCGATTTCGAGCGTCTTGCGATAAGCGGCTTCTGCATCGGCATATTCACCCAGTTCCATGTGAGCCCTGCCGAGGCGGTTATAAGCCTCGACATCGGTCGGGAACGTTTCAATCAGGGTTTTGTTGACGGCAATCGCTTCCCGCCACTTCCCCTGCACCGCGAGGGTAATGGCTTCTCTACTGGACTGACGCCTCAACCGGGACTGTTCTTCTTCTTGATAAGTCATCCGTTATAACTCCAGGACAGTAAAGTCGCTAACGTACTTTAGGGAAAAATCTTCCGAAAGTCAATAGGCCTTTGTTACCAGCTTCGAACAGGCATCTATCACAGCCAATCCCGATACAATCAGGGCAATACATCTTCCGGAACACAGACGATTACACTTCCACTTCGAAGGCACGGTGAAGAGCACGTACGGCCTCTTTGACCTTGCTTTCTGCGATAATACAGGTGATACGGATTTCAGAAGTAGAAATCAGTTCGATATTGATACCGTTTTCGCTGAGAGTGGCAAACATCTTCGCCGCAAAGCCCGGCGTGTTCTGCATCCCGGTACCGACAATGCTGACCTTTCCCAGCTTCGCATCACTAGCGATGTTCCTGGCACCGATTTTCTTTGCAATCGGCTTGACCACCTTGAGGGCTTCTTCCATCTGGTTCTGCGTAACGGTAAAAGTCAGGTCGGTGACCTTGTTAACGCTGGCGTTCTGGACGATAGTATCGATGCTGATGCCTGCCTTTGCCAGAGGTACGAAAATCGAGGCGGCGATGCCGGGCTTGTCCGGGATGCCTACGACAGTTATCTTCGCCACATCCATATCATAAGCGACGCTTCTTACTTTATTTCTGACTTCCATTGACACTCCTCCATGAATTAAGGTGCCGGGGTTATCGTTGAAACTCGAGGCGACACGGATAGGGATATCGTAAAGCTCGGCGAGTTCGATGGCGCGGGGCTGCATTACCTTGTTGCCGTAGGTCGCCAGCTCCAGCATCTCCTCGTAGCCGATTTCCGCCAGACGTTTAGCTTCAGGGACGACCCGCGGGTCGGCGGAATAAATACCGTCCGTATCGGTCAACCGTTCGCAAACTTTGGCACCGAGCACCGCCGCCAGGGCCACCGCCGAGGTATCCGAACCGCCCCTGCCGAGAGTGGTCACGTCCATACCGTCGGTAATGCCCTGAAAACCGGCAACGATAATAATTTGTCCTTCCGCCAGTTCTTCCAGAATGCGTTTGGTCTCGATTTTCAGGATACGCGCCTTACGATAAGTGGAATCGGTCCTGATGCCTGCCTGGGCGCCGCTGAGACTGACCGCTTTATAACCCATTTCTTCGAGGGCCATCGCCAGCAAGGTGCTGGTAACCAGCTCCCCGGTCGACAGCAGAATGTCCATCTCACGCGGATTGGGATGACGGGCAACCTGTCCTGCCAGCTTGATGAGATCGTCGGTAGTATCACCCATTGCCGAGACGACCACCACCACCTGGTCGCCGCCATCGAAGATCTTCGCGACTCTGCGGGCTACCGCCTTGATTCTCTCGGCAGTAGCTACCGAACTCCCGCCATACTTTTGCACGACTAATGCCATCTGCTATTTCCCGATTAATTCGTTTATCGTCTTGTACCCGGGGTCTACGACCAACCCCGTTTTCTTTGCTTCCAACTCGGTAAATCTCCTGCCACCATTGGCGCCGATTCCAGCTCCCCAAAGTAAAAACGGCACCGGGTCGCTGGTGTGAACACGCTCCTTTACGGGGGTAGGATGGTCGGATATCGTCAGAACTCTCATTTCGCCCCGATAGGAATTTCGCAACCGGCTGACGACCTCCGCATCTATCCTTTCAATCGCCTCAATTTTTTTCTCGACCGAGCCGGCATGACCGGCCTCGTCGGGAGCCTCTATATGTATTACTACTATATCATAATTTTTCAGCGCGTCGAGAGCGCCTTGAGCCTGCCCGGCATAATCGTTGTCCGGGCCGTCGGTCACACCCGGGATTTCCAGAATCGACATCCCCGTCATTTTACCGAGACCGCGGAGCAGGTCGACGCCCGAGGTAAGCGCCGCTTTCAAGCCGTAGCACTCCTTAAACGCAGGTAAGGCAGGCGCCTGCCCGCTGCCCCAGAAAAGCCAGATACCGGTCGCCGGCAACTTGCCGTCAGCGAGGCGCTTTTTGTTTACCGGATGGTCCTTGAAGATTGCCTCGGAACTTGCCATTAATTTCCCGAGCAATTCACTCCCCTTGCCGCGCGGGAGAAAATCAGCCACCGGTTTACCGGGGATATCATGGGGCGGGGTACAGACTGCCTGCGCAGTGTCTTCAGCCCCCTTCAACTTCAAAATATTGCGGTAGCCGACACCGGGGTAAAAACGGACTTTATCGCTACCCAGCTTTTCATTCAGGGTTGCCATCAAGAGATGGTCTTCTTCGGTACTGATAGAACCGGCACTGTGACTGACCATCTTACCGTCTTTAACCGTCACCGGATTACAGCGGAACAGGACCTCACCCGGCGCAAAATCGATGCCCAGACTAACCGCCTCGATGGGGGCCCGTCCGGTGTAATATGTCCTGGGGTAGTACCCGAAAATCGACATACAGGCAACGGCGCTGTCCGGGTCCATACCGGGCGGGACGTTGTAAGACAGCCCGACCGAGCCTTCAACTGCCATGGCATCCAGATTAGGGGTGCGCGCCAGTTCCAGCGAGGTCTTGCCGCCGCGCTCGGGGATAGGCAGACCGGCGGAGCCGTCCATAATCAGTACGCAGTACTTCATCTTTTTTCCTTGCTTATTGGGAGCCGTTCAGCCTATAATTAATCGTTGCGGGGCGTAGCGCAGTCTGGTAGCGCGCAGCGTTCGGGACGCTGAGGCCGGAGGTTCGAGTCCTCTCGCCCCGACCATTCCTTCAGACCCACAGGCTGTCAACTCTCACAATCAACTATTATACCTGCGACACAGCCAGCTTTCAACGGAATTTCAGGAATATTTTGAAGACAGCTTATAATAGAGAAAAATGAAAGTAAAGAACCTGGTATTCCCGAAGAGCAAACTGGGCAAAATCTCACTAGCTGCTACGACATTTTTCGTACTGTTCTTTATTTTGAGCGAAGCAATCGTGATTCCCATCGCCCCGTGAGAAAGCCCCAGCTTTTTCGCCGAACCGATATCGGCTTCCCTGATGGTTACCTCCGGGCTTTGGGCATTAGCGGCCCTCATCACCGGGATAATCGCCATAATCAAGAGCAAAGAAAGGGCAATCCCCGTTTTTGTTGCCGCGCTACTGGGGCTTTTCGTCCTGATTTTCTGGCTGGGTGAATTTCTCGGCCCGCATTAAGAGCACTGCCTCTAAAAATCCGTATCTATCTTTTTATTTCTGTTCTTTACGCAAGAGTTCGCGGGTCAGGGTATCTTTATCCCCCGCTTTGTTTATTGCCTTTCTCGCCGTCGGGATAAAGTGCAAAACCAGCATGACGGCAATAACAATTGCGAAACCGACAAACAACCAGGATTTATCGATAAACCAGGCGGAAATCGGAACCGAGAGGAGCCCCAGATTTGTCGAAAGGACCAGGTTCCGGGTAATGAGTGTCAATACGAGCAGACACCCGATAGCAATCAGCAGTTCCCAGGGCATGATAATCGCCAGCGCCCCGATGGTGGCGCTCAGGCCGTTGCCGCCCCTGAATTTCAAATAAACCGACCACATATGCCCGGCGATTGCCGCCAGCCCGGCTAAAGCCACGAAAATATTCGGCTCGCGGAGAGGCAATTCCAGCAAGCGGTAGGCGATAAATGCCGCCGCCGCGCCTTTAGCCACATCGCAAATACACACGGGAATCGCTACTTTTATGCCGACTTCGCGAAAAACGTTGTGGGCGCCGCCGTTACCGCTCCCCAACTTCCGTATATCCTTACCCGTTGCCAGGCGGGTGAAAATATACGCAAACGGAATCGAACCCAGAAGATAAGCAATAACAATGGCAATAATAATAGTTACCGTTTCATTGATTATCATTTTGCCCCCCTGCAATCAGTGATACAAAAGTGTATCTTTAATCCGGGTAGAAAGCAAGTCCCAGAGTACCCGTGCCGGTAGCGTAACCCATCACGGGGCTGAATTC
>JAFGHZ010000102.1 GCA_016929875.1 Dehalococcoidales bacterium | reverse complement strand
GGGTGAGGCATACCGACTACTGCCGCTTCGGCGACACCGGGGTGAGCGACAAAGGCACTCTCTACCTCAGCCGTGCCGATGCGGTGTCCGGATACTTTGATAACATCATCGATACGACCCATCAGCCAGTAATAGCCGTCCTCATCACGCCGGGCACCGTCACCCGTGGTATAAACACCGGGGAAACGGGTGAAATATGTCTTTTTGAATCTTTCGGCATCGCCGTAAACACGGCGCATTAACCCAGGCCAGGGTTTTCTGATTACGAGGTAACCACCTTCATTAACATCGACGGGGCTGCCATCTTCACGAATAATAGCCGGGTCAATGCCAAAGAATGGCATAGTAGCAGAACCAGGTTTGATAGGTGTTGCGCCGGGGAACGGGGTGAGCATAAAGCCACCGGTTTCTGTCTGCCAATAGGTATCGATAATGGGGCATTTGCCCTTACCGATAACATTGTAGTACCACATCCATGCTTCGGGGTTGATAGGTTCACCCACAGTAGAGAGAATACGGAGACTGCTCATATCGTGCTTATTCGGCCAGGCATCGCCATCTCTCATCAAAGAGCGGAGTGCCGTCGGAGCGGTGTAGAAAATGCTGACCTTGTATTTTTCAATTAGTTCCCAGAATCTATCGGGATTGGGATAGGTGGGAACACCTTCGAACAATACCATAGTAGCGCCGTTGGCAAGAGTGCCATAGCAATTGTAGCTATGTCCGGTAATCCAACCGATATCAGCCGTACACCAGAAAGTATCGTTATCCTTATAATCCATGACATATTTAAAAGTTAAGGCAGTGTACAGTAAATAACCGGCCTGTGTATGTAATACACCCTTCGGTTTACCAGTACTACCGGAGGTATAGAGGATGAAAAGCGGGTCTTCCGAATCCATCTGTTCGGGTTCACAATATTTGGGTAGGTCGGGGTCAGCCATCAGGTCGTGATACCACAGGTCACGCCCGGCTACTATATTCACCGGAATGCCGGCGCGTTTGACGACAACGACTTTCTTGATGGCAGGACAAGATTTCAAAGCCGCATCCGCATTGTCTTTACTGTTAATGGTTTTGCCGCTGCGATAATAACCGTCACTGCAGACCAGTACAGAAGATTCGCAGTCGTTCATTCTATCGCGCAGAGCATCACCGCTGAAGGCGCCGAATACGACACTGTGAACCGCACCGATTCTAGCACAGGCTAACATAGCAATCGGCAACTCGACAATCATCGGCAGATATATGGAAACACGGTCGCCTTTCTTAATACCCAATTTTTTAAGAACATTAGCGAATTTGTTTACTTCATAAGATAGCTGCTGGTAGGTTAACGTTTTAGTATCCCCGATATCACCTTCCCAGATAAATGCCGCCTTGTTCTTACGCTCGGTCTTGAGATGGCGGTCGATACAGTTGTAGGAAACATTCAGTTTACCGCCGACAAACCATTCATGCTTACCCTCGGCAAAATTCTCCACCAGTACTTTGTCCCATTTTTTGTACCAGTCAAGCTGTTCCGCCATTTCGCCCCAGAAAGCTTGCGGGTCTTCAATGGACTCCTTATACATCTTTTTGTACTGGGCTACAGTCTTGATGTAAGCCTGTTTGCTAAGCTCTTTCGAAGGCTTAAAGACCCTCTTCTCCTCCATCATGGAGGTAATACCTTTCACATCTGATTCAGCCATAGTTGTTCCAAACTCTCCTTATCTGTGGCAAGCAGTGCTCGCCTTATTTACAATAATACAAAACAGGGACTATTCCGAAAATGAAAACTAACGAAAAAATCTGCTGGGATTTTTAGCAATCTGGACATTATTAACTACAGTACTCTTTCTCTAAGGTTCAAATTATTTTACTACGGAACGATTATCAACGTCAAACCAGAGTAAATACGCCAAATTACGCATCCAAAGTTGACAATAACTATGATTTGTGATAGTTTACGTGTTAATGAATAAGCAGCTTTTCACCCTCACACTTATCGTCACATACTCAGATAACTGAGTGGACTTATCTCTGTGCATAGAGGCCGTCCTCTCGGGGACGGCTTTTTTATTTAAAGAAATACTGCAGAAAGGATATGAAGTTAGGCTCCATACCGACGAAAGTCGGTATCCAGAGAACCGAAACTATACGTAGTGGACTCCTGGATTCCGTGTCAAGCACGGAATGGAAAAGAGGAACTCAACATGACTGATAAATATAACGCCCCGGAAATCGAAAAAAAGTGGCAGCAGAAATGGGCCGACGACAAGCTCTATGAAGTCAAAGAGGACAGCAAAAAGCCCAAATGGTATGCCCTGACGATGTTCCCCTATACCTCCGGCGACCTCCACATCGGGCACTGGTATGCGATGGCGCCCTCCGATGTCTTTGCCCGTTTCAAACGGATGCAGGGTTATAACGTCCTCCACCCGATGGGCTTCGATGCCTTCGGATTGCCGGCGGAAAACGCCGCTATCAAAAAAGGCATTCATCCCTACAAGTGGACCATGGCAAACATCGACAACATGCGCAAACAGCTCAAGAGTATGGGCGCTATCTATGACTGGAGCAGAGAAGTCATCACCTGCGACCCAGAATATTACAAGTGGACGCAGTGGTTCTTCCTGAAACTATATGAACACGACCTCGCGTATCGCAGTAAATCCCCCGTTAACTGGTGCCCGCAGTGTCAGGTAGTACTGGCTAATGAGCAGGTGGAAAACGGTTTATGCTGGCGCTGCGAGACCCCGGTCATCAAGCGAGACCTGGAGCAGTGGCTTTTCCGCATTACTAAATATGCCGACGAACTGATGGAACACGAAGGAATCGATTGGACCGAGCGGGTCAAAATAATGCAAAGAAACTGGGTCGGGAAAAGCTACGGCACCGAGATTTCCTTTGGCCTCGACCAGCCCAGCGTGTCGGAAAAAGAAATAAAGGTCTTCACCACCCGACCGGATACCGTCTTCGGTGTTACCTTTATGGTACTGGCGCCGGAGCACCCGCTAGTCGCAAAGCTGACCGCACCCGATAAAAAAGTGGAGGTTGAGGCATACATTGCCAGAACCCGCCGCTTTACCGAAATCGAACGCCTCTCCACTGAAAAGGAAAAGGACGGCATCTTTATCGGCGCCTACTGTATAAACAGGTTGACCGGCGACAAAGTGCCCATCTGGATTGCCGACTATGTTTTAGGCAGTTACGGGACCGGCGCCGTAATGGCAGTCCCAGCGCACGACGAACGCGACTTCGCCTTCGCTAAAAAGTATAAAATCCCTATCAAGGTCGTCATCGCTTCCCCCGAATGGAAAGGCGAAGAGTTAAAGAATGCCTATATCGAAGACGGCACGATGGTTAACTCCGGGCAATTCAGCGGATTGCCCAATCAGGAAGGTATTAAAGCCGTCACCACTTATCTGGAACAAAAGGGCTGGGGAAAAGGCACCATCAGCTACCGGATGCGCGACTGGTTGATTTCACGACAGAGATACTGGGGCACCCCCATTCCGATAGTTTACTGCGAAAAATGCGGTACTGTGCCCATACCGGAAAAAGACCTGCCGGTTTTACTGCCGGAAGAAGCCGAATTCAGACCCACCGGCGAATCTCCCCTGAAATACAACGAAAAATTCATCAATACGAAATGCCCGAAGTGCGGCGGCCCCGCCAAGCGCGAGACCGACACTCTCGACGGCTTCCTGTGTTCCTGCTGGTATTTCCTGCGGTATTGCAGTCCGCATTACGATAAAGCCGCCTTCGACACGGAGACCATCAAATATTGGATGCCGGTCGATATTTATACCGGCGGGGCGGAACACGCCGTAATGCACCTGCTCTATGCCCGCTTCTTCACCAAGGCAATCAGGGATATGGGGCTAATCGATTTCGGAGAGCCGTTTAAAAAACTCTTTAATCAGGGCACTATCATTCTCCACCATCAAAAGATGAGCAAATCGAAAGGCAACGTCGTCAATCCCGATGAATATGTAAAAGAACTGGGTGTCGACACGGTACGCGCCTATATGATGTTTATGGGCCCGTGGGAACAGGGCGGCGAGTGGTTCGATACCGGCATCAGCGGAGTCAGCCGCTGGCTGAACCGCGTCTGGAATCTGGTACTGGAAGGGTATCAATCGAATACTAATAATAGCGAAACAACCAGAGAACTGGAACGTTTCACGCATCAGACAATTAAAAGAATCACCAACGACACGGACCGCCTGCGTTTCAATACGATGATTGCCGGATTGATGGAATATACAAACTATCTGAATAAAGTCAAGGAAAACGGCTCGGTAACAGCTTCCGACTGGAAAAAAAGCATCGAAACGCTCATCATACTGCTGGCGCCTACTGCACCTCATCTGGCTGAAGAACTGTGGCAGAAGACGGGACACAAGTACAGCATTCACAATCAGTCCTGGCCCGAATGGGACGAGGAACTGGCGAAAGAAGAAGAAATCACTCTGGTAGTGCAGGTCAACGGAAAACTGCGCGACCGTATCAGCGTCCCGGCATCTACAACGGAGGTTGAGGCTACACGAATAGCCGCAGGATCAACACGGGTAGAACCATACCTCACAGGCAAAGAGGTGGTAAAAACAATATATGTTGATGGTAAACTGGTAAATATTGTGGTGAAATAGACTATAATTAAAAACCCGTAACCATTGCGAGTCCGCCGTAGGCGGGCGTGGCAATCTCTGTATAAGAGAGGGAAATCAATAAAAGTGAGATTGCTTCGGGTATTTCATAACCTCGCAATAGAGATGAATTCTAGATTCCCGCCTGCGCGGGAATGACAACGGAGTGAAACAAATGAAAATTGCATTTATCGGCGGGGGAAATATGGGGGAGGCAATGCTGGCAGGCATCCTGAGCAAAAAGCTTGCCGACACGAAAAATATAGCGGTCAGCGACGCCAGTGAAACACGCCGTCAGTATCTCTCTCAAAAATATCAAGTCAAAGTCCTCGGAGATAATCGACAGGCTATTATCGGTGCCGATGTTATCGTCCTCGCCGTGAAACCGCAGATTCTCGCCGGGGTAATGACAGAACTGAACGGCAATAGCAAGGCAGAACAACTGGTGCTCTCCATCATCGCCGGTGCCGGAATCGACACTCTGCAGAAAGGGTTAAACCACAAATCTATTGTCCGCTCCATGCCGAATACACCCGCTCAAATCGGCGAGGGAGTTACCGTCTGGACGGCGACTGAAGAAGTAAACGACCGTCAAAAGAAGATAGTACAGGATATTCTCGGAGCGATGGGAAAGGAATTCTACGTCAACGAAGAGAGTTTCCTGGATATGGCAACTGCCGTCAGCGGCAGCGGGCCTGCCTATCTTTTCTATTTCATAGAAGCCATGACCGACGCCGCCGTGAAACTTGGTTTTGCCCCTGATATCGCAAATGAACTGGTGTTGGGTACCGTACTCGGGGCAAGCCATCTCGTCTTGAAATCCGGCAAAGAACCCGCCGAACTGCGGAGAATGGTAACCTCACCCGGAGGAACGACCGCCGCAGCTATCCGCAAATTCGAAGAAAGCGGCTTCTCCGACCTGATTTACCAGGCTATGAAAGCCGCTTTCGAGAGAGCTAAACAATTAGGCAGTTGATTTTTCTGCTATTAAAGATGTAATTTTTTATATTTTGCCAGCAGCGCTTCTTTAGTTTCGCTGTGGGCAGGGTCGGGTTTAGGAGCATCCACAGGACAGACCTCCGCACACTTCGGAGAACCGCTAGCGCCGACACACTCGGTGCACCTATCGGGATTGATAACAAATATGGAACTGCCTTCGCTGATTGCCTGGTTCGGGCACTCAGATTCGCAAGCTCCACAACTGATACAATCCTCAGTAATCTTGTACGCCACGAAATACCTCCTGTTATTATTTGTGAGGATAAAAACCCTCGAAGCGGTAAATTACTTTTTCTTCAGCAGTTTCTTTCGAAGGGACTCCGCAACATGCTTGGGCACCATACTGCAAACATCGCCGCCAAGACTGGCTATCTCTTTCAGTAAACTTGAGGACAGGAACTGGTATTGCAAATTTGCCATCAGGCAGACCACTTCCAGTTCCGGACAAAGTTTCTTGTTCATCAACGCAGTTTCAAACTCACGCTCGAAATCGGTGACAGCCCTTAATCCACGAACAATCGCCTGTGCCCCCATCTTCTTGGCGAAATCCACTACCAGTCCGGCAAACGGAACCACCTCGATATTCGGTATAGATTTTACGGCTTCTTTAACTAATGCGACGCGTTCTTGTGTGGAGAACAATAATCCGCGGCCGGCACTAGTGATGCCTGACGAGGCCTGTCGAACAGCCCCCGGACTATCATATACACCAATGTAAACCTTATCAAAAAGTTTCGCGGCCCTTGTTGCAACATCAAGGTGTCCGTTTGTGATGGGGTCAAAAGTTCCTGCGTAAACAGCCACTGTCATCTTCAGTTCTCCTTCCGGTAGATTGAAATCGTGGTATCACCGTGGCGGTGTTCTTTAAAAAGATTCAGCTTACCGTACTTTCCCTGTAGAGGAAACCGTGACGAATGGTCCACTACTACTATCGAATCCCGATTGAGCAATTCCGAATTTGCTAATTGTTCCACTACACCGCCAATCGTAGTATCAGCGTAAGGGGGGTCCATCAGAACGATACTATATTTCTTGTCCAGAAAAGAGAGGGCTTTAGCTACTGTACTGCAATAAACCTGTGCTCTTTCCCCCAGCTTTGTCTTTTCCAGATTCAATTTGATTATATCACAACATCTCCGCTCACGGTCAACAAAGTCCGCCCAGTCGGCGCCGCGGCTCAATGCCTCGATTCCCAGAGCACCGCTCCCCGAGAATAAATCCAGCACGCGGGACCAGTCATCGGTAAGGTTCTCCAGTATGGAAAAAATCGCCCCGCGTACCAGGTCGGTCGCCGGACGGAGGCCCGTCCCGGGAACCTTCAGAAGGGTACCTTTGGCTGTACCGGTAATGACACGTAACATCAATTTAAGATTAACTAATTGATAAGAAGGGTGTCAAACTTTAAACTCTTCCCCTAATCTCATCAGCTTTGCTTTTGCGTTTTCCGTAATCGGCCTGCCGTGCCCAAAACAGATAACCTCGACATCCATTTTCGCCATCTTTTCGATGGAAGCTATCGTATCATCAAGATTAGAGGTAGCCGTTCTGAGAGGTAAACGCAATACGTCGTGCTTTTTATTCAATGCATCCGCCACGAAAAGCAATTTCTTCTGCGGGGCATACAGGCTGATACTCCCCGCCGTATGCCCGGGTGTCGGCACCACCTGCAACCCGCCTAGCACCGGAAATACCTCGCCCCCTTCGAGGAGAATATCGATGTCCATAGCCTCCAGAAGAAACCGGCGACGCAGAGGAGACATCGCTGTCGTTTTGAATAACCTGCCCAGAAAATTACCGGCAGGATACGGCACCGGGCCGTTATCGATTACGAAATCCCTTTTCGGGGCCGCTACTTTCGCTTTGGTCACCCGTCTTAATCCGGCTAATCCCCCTATATGATCCAAGTGATTATGAGTGAGAATAATGAGATTAACCTCTTTCGGTGAACGCCCCAGTGAACGGATAAAATCCGCTACCCCCGGCGCACTGCCTCTCAATCCAGTATCGATTAACGTCAAATACTCTTCGACAATCAAGAAAATATTGCCGTATCTGGCAGTGATTTGATAAACCCGGGGAATAACCTGCATCGTGAGCATAGTTCACTCTTCAGAATTGCCCGCCCCGAGGACTTGCCTATTCTAACCACTGTTTGCCGGTTAAACCCAGCCTCTCGAAAACCTCGTTGACATACCGCAGATAGTATTGAAAATCGAACAACTCTTCAAGCTCTTCGACGGATAAAATCTTCATCACTTCGGCATCCGCCTTGAGAAGGTCGGCAAACTTCTTACTCCCCTTCCATGTCTTCATCGCGTTACGCTGCACCAGTTTATAGGCATTCTGGCGGCTCATCCCTTTAGCGATTAAAGCCAGCAGGACCCGCTGGGAGAAAAGCAGACCTCGGGTGATATCCATATTCTTTCTCATTTGTTTCGGATAAACCAGCAGGCCTTTCATTACGGCGGTGAATACCGACAGCGAGTAGTCGAGCACCAGGCAAGCATCAGGCAAAATGACCCTCTCCGTAGAAGAATGACTGATATCGCGCTCGTGCCACAGTGCAATATTCTCCATCGAGGTCACGGCATAACCTCTAGTAAGCCTCGCCAGACCGCATACTCTTTCACAAAGTTCGGGGTTGCGCTTATGGGGCATCGCCGAACTACCTGTCTGACCGGGACTGAACGGCTCTTCGACTTCCCGTACTTCGGTTTTCTGCAGGCCTCTTATCTCCGTAGCGAATTTTTCCAGCGAACTGGCGATGATTGCCAGCGTGGTAACGAATTGAGCATGGCGGTCGCGCTGGAGGACCTGGTTCGATATCGGTGCAGGTACGAGACCCAGTTTAGCGCAGGTTACTTCCTCTATCTCCGGCGATATCGTGGCGTAGGTACCTACCGCCCCGGAGATTTTACCGACCGCAATCGCATTTCTAGCTTCCTGGAGACGACGGCGGTTACGATTCATCTCCGCAAACCATAATGCCAGTTTTAATCCGAAGGTAATCGGTTCGGCATGCACGCCATGGGTCCGGCCGGTCATAGGAGTATGCTTATACTTGATTGCCATACTACCGAGAACGGATATCAATTCTTTGATATCGTCGGCCAGTATATCCGAAGCTTCGATAAGCTGCAAGCTGAGAGCGGTATCCATCACGTCGGATGAAGTCATACCGAGATGGATATAGCGTGATTCTTTCCCTACGCTATCGGCGATAGCACCGAGAAAAGCCGTAACATCATGATGGGTCTCTTTGAAAAGCTCGTCCATTTTTTTGAAATCGATATGCGCCATCTTGATTTTAGAAATAGCCTGACGGGGGATGACTCCCAGTTGAGACCATGCTTCACAGGCGGCAATTTCGACTTCGAGCCATTTGTTGAATTTGTTTTCATCCGACCAGATGGCTTTCATCGCCGGTCGGCTGTACCGTTCTATCATTTGCCGTCTCCTTGCAACTTCTTCCGGTATCCTTCATACGCCATTCTGATATTATCATATTTCAAGCCGAGAATCTCGGCAGCAAGGTAGGCGGCATTTTTGGCTCCTGCTGAACCCACTGCGACACACGCAACTGGAATGCCGGCAGGCATCTGCACAATTGAGTAGAGGGCATCCACCCCCTTGAGTTCACCGCTGGGCAGGGGAACACCGATAATCGGGATACTGGTCCAGCTTGCCAGTACTCCCGGCAGGTGGGCGGCACCGCCGGCGGCGGCAATAATGACCTCGATACCCCGCTCCCGTGCCGTTTGCCCGTAATTTCGTGCCTTCTCGGGAGTCCGGTGCGCCGAGATAACATTGACCTCGTGTTCGATACTCAGCTCTTTAAGAATATCGAGACAGGGCTGCATTGATTCCATATCCGATTTCGAACCCATTACCACACCGACTAGCGCCATGATGACCTCCTATCGGCATCTGATTATTGTTACTTAAACAACGCGATATCTTTCCGATAATGCGCTCCCTCGAACTTGATACGGGAGATATTTGCATAGACTTTCTCTCTCGCCTGTGCAATCGTTTTACCCATTGCTACCACCGTCAGAACACGTCCGCCGTTGGTCAATACTTCCCATGGAGTTGCCCCGATTTTCGTACCGGCGTGAAAAACCATGACATCCTTATCGATATCATGTAAACCGTCGATTGGAATACCCGTCCTGTAACCCCCGGGGTAACCGCCCGATGCTATCACCACACCGACACAGGCATCTTTGGTCGATTCGATTTGAATCTGATTGAGCTTCCCCTTGATGACCGCCTGAATAATGTCCACTAAATCCGTCTTCAGTCTTGGTAAGATGGCCTGCGTCTCGGGATCGCCGAAACGGGCATTGAATTCCAGCACTTTGACACTTTCTTCGTTCACCATCAAGCCGCCGTAAAGTACGCCGCGGTAAGGTCTGCCCTCCTGTGCCATCGCTTTGATCGTCGGCACCATAATTGTTTCCATCGCTTTCTTCTGAAGTGCCGCACTGTTGAAAACAGGCGGGCTGTAACTGCCCATACCGCCTGTATTGGGGCCGCGGTCGCCGTCATTGACACGCTTGTAATCGCAGGCCGAAACCATCGGCACCACATTGGTTCCATCGCTAAAAGCGAAAAGACTCATCTCCTTGCCTGATAGGTATTCTTCTACCAGGATATGGTTACCTGCCTCGCCGAGTTTTTTCGACTGCATAAAGTCGGTGAGAGCCGTCAGCGCTTCATCGGTAGTCGCGGCAACGACAACGCCTTTGCCCGCCGCCAGCCCGTCGGCCTTAATAACAACGGGAGGTCTCTGCTGTTGCACATATTCCTTTGCCTGGGCATAATCGGAAAAACTAACACTTTTAGCACAGGGGATATTATATTTCTGCATCAATGCTTTGGAAAAGACTTTACTGGATTCGATTTCCGCCGCCAGCCTGCTTGCTCCGAATGCGGGAATGCCAAGGCTCTCCAGATGGTCGACAATACCTCTCGATAACGGGATTTCAGGCCCGACGACGATAAGGTCGATGCCCTTCTGCTGCGCCGCTTTTGCTATGACTTTGACATCTGCCGCATCGATATTAATATTTTGTGAAATATGCGCCGTGCCGGCGTTACCGGGAGCAGTATATAGTTCTTTAATTTTGGGACTCTGGGCTAATTTCCAGACGATGGCATGTTCTCGAGCGCCGCTACCGACAACCAGAACTTTCACTGTAGTCTCCCTTAATACAATTCTACTCTCTCATTCCCTGATAACAAATTGCCTCTGTGAGATTACCACGTCGTCCCGACAAGTCGGGACTCCTCGTAATGGATAAAGGTTTTCACTCCCACTCAATTGTCGAAGGAGGTTTGGAGGTAATATCGAAAACCACCCTGTTCACTTCAGAGACTTCGTTGACGATACGATTGGAGATACGTGCCAGAACATCGTAAGGCAAGCGCGCCCAGTCCGCGGTCATTGCGTCTTCGCTGGTAACGGCGCGGATACCTACCAGATAGCCGTAGGTACGGTGGTCGCCCATCACTCCCACCGACCTGACATCGGTAAGTACGGCAAAGCTCTGCCATAATTGACGGTACAGCTTCGCCTTCTTGATTTCATTCATTAAAATAAAGTCGGCGGAGCGTAAAATCTCCAGCTTCTCTTTGGTCACCTCGCCGATGACCCGAATCGATAGACCGGGTCCGGGGAAAGGCTGGCGCCAGACCATTTCTTCCGGTAAGCCAAGCTCCAAACCTACCTTTCGCACCTCGTCCTTGAAGAGATAACGAAGAGGCTCAATCAGCTTCAATCTCATCTTGGCAGGCAGGCCGCCGACATTGTGGTGGGTCTTGATTTTCGCGGAGGCGGTACTGCCCGATAACGCACTCTCGATGACATCGGGATAAAGCGTGCCCTGGGCCAGAAAATCTACTTTACCGAGTTTATTAGCTTCCTCTTCAAAAATCTTGATAAATTCTTCGCCGATTGTCTTGCGTTTCTGCTCCGGGTCGATGACGCCCTTCAATTTATCCAGAAAACGCTCTGCAGCATCGACAAAGATTATATTCATCCCCATATTGAGTCGGAAGGTATTGAAGGTCCTTTCCACTTCTTCACGGCGTAGGAGTCCGTTATTGACAAAAATGCAGGTAAGCTGATTACCGATTGCTTTGTGAATCAGAGTGGCCACCACTGCGGAATCGACACCGCCCGACAGCGCGCTGATGACCTTGCCTCCCCCGATCTGCTCTTTAATCGAGGCAATGTTCTCGGCAATGAAATTACCGATTGTCCAGTTACCCTTACAGCCGCAGATATTGTAAGCGAAATTTTTCAGGATTGCTTTGCCCTGCGGAGTATGAATCACCTCGGGATGAAACTGGATGCCGTACATCCCCTTGTCATTGCCGATAGCGGCACAGGGGGTGTTCTCGGTATGAGCCAATGCTCTGAATCCGGGCGGCATCTGTTCGATACTATCGCCGTGACTCATCCACACTGTCAGGTCGGAATCCAACCCGGCGAAAAGCGGCGATTCGCGGTCGCTGACATGAAGGACCGCATGACCGTATTCCCGTCTCGTAGCGGAGATAACTTTACCGCCCAATTGATGGGTCATTGCCTGCATACCATAGCAGATACCCAGCACCGGTAAATGGCTCTCATATATGTATGACGGGGCTAACGGCGCCCCCGCCTCATAGACACTGGAAGGGCCGCCTGACATGATGATGCCCTTCGGTTTCAGATGCGCAATTTCCTTCCAGGGGGTATCGAAAGGTACCAATTCGCTATAAACATTACACTCACGAATACGACGGGCAATGAGCAGACTGTATTGAGAACCGAAATCCAGAACAACGATAACTTCACGTTCGGCAGGGATGGGCTGCTGTACCAGCGAAGGCTGAACGCCTCCTTTTTCCTTGGCGATTTCCAGATAAGTGGTGACTTCAATATCACCGCTCGTGGCGACTCTTCCCGTGGGGTTCTGCTTCGATTGCTCCTGTTCTTCACTCATAAACCTAAAGCCCTCCGCTCAAGCTCATCGACGACATTTCAGAAAAATGTAACCCTATTATAACCTAAATGTTTACAAAACGGCACTAGTTCGTTGAAAGATTATTTGTACCATTCCGGCGAAGCTTGCCCCGTACCTGATACGGGGGCCGGAATCCAGTACCCTACAATGTCTTTGCGAGCCCCGATTTCATCGGGGCGTGGCAATCTAAAACCATTGTCTGAAATACATACACTATCACAGATTGTTTTCATTCTAATTCACCCAATGTCCTAAATAGAGCATCGTACTTACGGTGAGCTTTTATTCAGCGTGTATCTTGTTTCTGATTCTAATGGCTATAGATTGCTTCGTCGCTATGTCTCCCTGCAAAGACAACCCACTCTTTCTTCTTTCCCATTCCGGCGCAGGCCGGAATCCAGTAATGGAATACGGAGCACCCTATAACAAAGACAAAAGGAGCAATTGCTGTGCTATACTAGTTTCGTGGACGAGTCTCAAATCTCACAGGCCGTTTCCATACTGAAAAAAGGCGGCGTTGTTGCCTACCCTACCGATACCGTCTATGGACTGGGCGCCAGTATGACACATATTCCCGCCGTCGAACGTATTTTCAAAATCAAAAGCCGTCCCCGAGGGATGGCCCTTCCGCTTTTAGTTGCCGATTACGCACAGATTGAGAAAATTGTCGTTTCTATCCCACCGTCGGCAGAGCGGCTCATCTCCGAATTTTTCCCCGGCGCTTTAACAATCATCCTGCCGAAATCCGATATCGTGCCCGATATTATAACTGCGGGCAACAAGACAATCGCTTTCCGTATCCCCGAACATCCCGTACCTCTGGCTCTAATCAGAGGACTGGGGAAGCCAGTTGTCGGTACCAGCGCCAACTTGAGCGGTCAGCTGAGTCCTCTTACCGCTGGTGAAGTGAAAAAGCAAATCGGTGATAAAATAGATATGTTGATTGACGGGGGAAAATGCCCTGGCGGCATTGAGTCCACCATAGTCGACCTTTCAGGAGAAAGGCCGACTATACGACGTCAGGGTGCCATTACACTGGAAAAACTCCGGAAAATCCTGCCTGATATTACCGCCGCTAAGGAGGGATAGAATGCGTATTGCCATCGGTAGCGACCACAGAGGGCTGGAACTCAAGCAGAAAGTAACGGAACTGCTCGAAGAAATGGGCCAGAAATACAAGGACTTCGGCGTCTATAACGAAGAGCGTGCCGATTATCCCGAAATCGCCGAGAAGGTCGGTAAGGCAGTTGTATCCGGTAAATTCGAGCGCGGTGTTCTCATTTGCGGCACCGGTATCGGAATGTGCATCGCCGCTAATAAGGTCAAAGGCATCAGAGCGGCAACGGTATTTAATAAATTCACGGCAATCCGTTCCCGACAGCATAATGACGCCAACGTCCTCTGTCTGGGCTCGGAAAACGACCAGTCGCAACTACCTCAGATAATAAAGGCATTCCTTACCACTCCCTTCGAAGGCGGCAGACACCAGCAGAGAGTCGATATGATAAAAGGGATAGAAGGCTCCTAGAGAAAATACCAGCGAAGGCTGGTATCCCGATTACAGCGATGACAAGTGTAATTTTGTGGTAGAATAGAGCAAATATTATACAGAGGACGAATATGGATATAAAGACTAACGTCCTGTATTACGGCGATAATCTGAAAATCCTGCGTGATTATATCCCTGATAATTCCGTTGACCTCGTATATCTCGACCCGCCCTTCAACTCCAGCGCCACTTATAACGTCCTATTCAAAGAACCGACTGGCAAGCCTTCTCAAGCCCAGATGTCCGCCTTCGAGGATACATGGCACTGGGGACTGGATTCTGAAAAAGCTTTGCAGGAAATCGCCGCTTCGCCGATTGCCCCTGCCGCCGTCAAAGAGTTCATGTCCGTCCTCCCCAGGCTAGTCGGTAAACGCACCGACATGTCTGCTTACCTGACGATGATGTGCATCCGACTTATTGAGTTGAGACGGGTATTGAAAGATACCGGCTCTCTTTATCTCCACTGCGACCCTAATGCTAGTCACTATCTGAAATTGATGCTAGACCAAATTTTTGGGGCAAACAATTTTCGTAGAGAAATAATTTGGTCAATGGAAACGTCTTCAGGATTTAAATCACAAGCTGGTATTTGGATTCGAGGGCATGATACTATTTTGATGTATAAAAAAGGTAAAGAATATATATTCAACAAACAATATTTCCCTCTTGATGATAGGACTAAAAGAAGATACGACAAAATAGATAATGAGGGAAGGCAATACAAGATATATTATGAGGCTAACAAAGACCCAAGGATCGTTTATCTTGATCACTCGAAAGGACGTCCAATAACAGATGTTTGGACCGATATAATTAGTTTTCAGACAGTAAATAGAGGTCCGGAATACCTGGGCTATGGAACACAGAAACCCCTCACGCTTTTAGAGCGTATAATCCAAGCAAGCAGTAATGAAGGTGATGTGGTTTTAGACCCGTTCTGCGGCTGCGGCACGGCAGTGGTTGCTGCACAGAAACTCAACCGCAAGTGGATTGGCATTGATATTACTCATCTTGCCATCGGCCTGATGAAATGGCGTCTTAAGAACCTCACGCCGCCCGCAAAATTCACCGTCGTCGGCGAGCCTGAAGACCTGGCAGGTGCGGAAGAGCTGGCAAAGCAGGATAAATACCAGTTCCAGTGGTGGGCAGTCTCCAAGGTCGGCGGTCAGCCCTACGGCGACAAGAAAAAGGGCGCGGACACCGGCATCGACGGCTATCTCTACTATATGGATGAGAGAGACAAAATCAAGAAAGCCATTATCTCCGTCAAGGGCGGGCACAACGCGAATGTTAGTATGATACGCGATTTAGGTCATGTGATTGATAGGGAGAAGGCAAATATTGGCATTTTTATCTCTCTGGACAAAGCCACCCAACCGATGATTACAGAAGCCGCAATGAAAGGCTTTTATCACTCACCGCTTGGCAAAGACTATCCCCGATTGCAGATTCTTACCATCCAGGAAATCTTCGAGGGTAAAACCCCGGAGATTCCGCCGTGGCTTGCGCCTGTTCCGGCACAGTCCGTCAGACACTCGGTAAGAGAAAACCAGCCGAAGATGTTATGACCCCCCTCTGTCGTTGGGGAGATTTGACAACACTCTCGAATTATGTTATCTTAACTATTACTATGAAAATTCTAACGTTTTCTCTCGTACTTATCGTTACATATTCAAGCCAGTGAGTGGGCTCGCCTCCGCGCATTTGGGGCCGTCCCACAGGGACGGCTTTTTTTTTAATTATCGATTTGAGAGGGGGACAAAATGAGAAGCGATGCAATAAAAAAGGGAATAGAACGTGCCGGCCATCGGGCTTTGCTCCATGCCGTCGGCGTCAAAAGTGCGGATATGAGCAAGCCCTTCATCGGCATAGTCAACAGCTATAACGAGATTGTCCCCGGACATATACACCTCGATACCATTGCTCGGGCAGTCAAAGAAGGCATCCGTCAGGGTGGAGGCATCCCCTTCGAGACGAATACAATTGCAATTTGCGACGGCATCGCGATGAACCACGCCGGAATGAAATACAGCCTGCCCAGCAGGGAATTGATTGCCGATTCCGCCGAAACGGTAGTGGAAGCCCATCAGTTCGACGCTCTCGTTTTTATTACCAACTGCGACAAAATCATCCCGGGGATGCTGATGGCGGCAGTC
>JAFGHZ010000101.1 GCA_016929875.1 Dehalococcoidales bacterium | reverse complement strand
CCGGCGGTGCCCGCCTGGCAGACGATTCCGTAAATCTCCCCCGATGCGTCGGCAGTCTTGACCAGACTTCCCAACGGGGGCATTTCGTAGAGCTCATAGCACTCCGCCGTGAACTCCGTGGTGTTGGACTCGATTACCTCGCCGATTTTAGTCGTCATATAGAATCCTGTAATGCCGGATATACAATTTTATCCTATTTCGGAATTTCGTGCTCGTTTCCCGTGAGCGTATTCTATACTTATCGGCGTAATCGGTCAACCTTGCTTTCCCGATTCGAATTTCTCACTTTTTTGAAACAGGATGCAATGTTTTCCCGACTTTTTCGTATAAATGATTATAGGGGTCCAGTATTTCCTGCCGGTTTTCTGGAGGAAGTGGTGAATTATGAGAAAAACTAAAGTCATGCTGGCTGGTTTAGCTCTGCTCCTTATCGGCGGGGTATTTCCGATTATCGGTTGTAAAGGGGATACTATCGAATACAAAAAATATGCCATGTCTGATGGGATTGCGAATTTCACGTTTGAGTATCCCAGTGATTATAAAATTATTTTGAATTCTTTTCAGGGTAGTACTGCAGAGGTGAATCTTGAATATATTAGTGAAAGTGATGTTAAGTATAATAAGCTAGTTTTAATAACCGTTACGAAAGATGGAATGGCGAACTTGTTATCTGGCGACAATATAATAAAAGAGGAAATTGCTGATTTACAGGATATATTTACAGATTTCATACTGATACAAAGCGGTAGAGTTAAATTTTTAGGTACTGATGGATCTCAATACAAATGTACCTATACTTATGATAGTATGTGCCCTGAGTGCACTGATACTTCTGCCACAGACAACTTAGTCACATATCGTAGGGCCGGTGCTGTTGTATGCAATGGTATCGCGGTTCATGTAACAATTATGTCTGAGATAAATGAGCGTAAAAATGCTGATTATGTTTTCACACATCTTCTCCAGACCTTCAAAATCATGAAATAGCACTTTAGATGGAGCAACTTTCAAAGTAGTTCATTTGTTTGCTCAGTATTTACGATGCTCCTTCTCCCTTGAGGGGAGAAGGGTGGGATGAGGGTGAAACCCCTCACCTTAATCCTCTCCCCCAAGGGGCGAGGAAATCACTTGGAGTCTTATAAGTTACCCGTACTACCCAAATAGTCGAATTTCGTTTATGATAGGGTAGTATTTTTATATCCGGGGAGGCTGCCGATGGAAGAGAAACCTGTAGAAGGGACACAGGACGGTGCTGAAAAACAACCCGAGGCGAGTCAGCCTGCTCCGTCGGGGGAGCCGTCAGGGACTCCTGCCGCCAGCAAAGTCTGTTCTCAGTGCAATACGGTCAATACTCCCCAGTCGGTGTATTGCTACAAGTGCGGCTTAAAACTGCCAGACGCGGAAGCCCGGAAGATTTGTAAAGGATGCCAGACCCCGAACTCTCCGACTTCCCAGTATTGTTATAAGTGCGGGCTGAAACTCCCCGAGCAGGCCGGCGGGGAATTCACAGATAAATATGCCGGTTTCTGGGCGAGGCTGGGGGCGTGCCTGATAGATATCATAATCATCGGCATTGTCGGCTCTCTTTTGACAAGGGTTATCTTCTCCGTGATGTTCGGGTCTTCTGCCGATTTTCTGGAGGAAGTTCTAAAGTATTACCTGAATTATGATTTCGGTAATCCGCTTGTGCGTTCCTTCCTGTTGTTCGAGGGCTTAGCGTTCCTGGCATCCACGACGGTAAGCGCGGCTTACTATACGATTGCTACCGGCAAGTGGGGCAAGACCATCGGTAAGGCTGCCCTGGGAATAAAGGTAATCAATGCCGACGGCTCCCGGGTGAGTTACTGGCGTGCCTTCGGCAGATACTGGGCGCGTATCCTGAACAATGCCACGCTGGGTCTGGCTTATATCGTAATCGCGTTCACGAATAAGAAGCAGGGCGTCCACGATTTTATCTGTAATACCATCGTCATCAAGACGGATTAACAGGCGAGTTTCATGCTGAAGTTATTGCTGATTCCGATTATCGGGCTGGCGCCCGGCATTTTCTGGCTGTGGCTTATCTATCAGAGGGACAAGTACCGTCCCGAGCCCAAAGCCCTGGTTATACGGACGTTTCTGATGGGGATGGTCGCCGTCGTTCCCGTGGCGCTGGTTGAAGCTATTTTGCTCCTGCCGTATATTCTCCCGGATGCCGAAAACTTTACCATGGAAAGCCTCGCCTCGTCTCTCGGCAATATCGCGTATTTCTCTTTTGTCGTCGCCGGGGTTACGGAGGAACTTTTCAAATTTCTGGCGGTCAGGTTTACGGTTTATCGCTCCCCGTATTTCAACGAGCCGATGGACGGACTGATTTACGCGTCGGCAGCGGCGCTGGGTTTCGCTTCGCTGGAGAATGTCAGCTATCTGTTTTCTCTGGGTTTGAGCTGGGACCTGGTGCTGGGAAGGGCGCTGATTTCGACCCTGGCGCATGTGTCATTTTCAGTGATGTGGGGCTATCCGCTGGCTTTACATAAACTTAAGAAGCCGCGTGCTGTTTTACTGCTCTGGCTCGGCGTGATAGGCGCGATGGCAGGACACGGGCTCTTCGATTTCCTGGCGATGGTCCAGGACGCTTCCGCTGATTTGAATATATTCTGGCTGACGGGACTGATAGCCGTGTTTGTCGGTATGCTGGTACTCTTCCTTTTCCTTTTGAGGCGTGCCCGCAGAGTTTCGCCTTTCAAAGACAGCAGTGCCGAATTACTTGTCTCGTGCCCTGCCTGTCAAGCCCATATCCTCAATTACGCGGTTCTTTGTCCCAATTGCGGCAGTAAACTGGAAAAAGGACAGACAAACGGCCCTGTTTTCTGCGGCAAGTGTGGTAACGAAATCAATCATAGCACAAGCTATTGCCCTGCCTGCGGGAGCCGTATCGTTAGAGGGAGAACTCATCGATGACAATCGTCGACGATAAATTCAGGGAGTGGACCCGCGGCAGGGATGCTGTGCAATCGAGGATCAATATCTTCGAGAAAATAAGGGACATACCCTATGCCGTTATCCCCGAGCTGGTCGATTACCGCAGGTATGCCGACATCTTCAAGTTCGGGAAGGGCTCCTGTTCCCCCAAGCATTTTCTATTGGGCGAGATGTTTCAAAGGCTGGGGCTGCGGGTGCTGTTCGTGGTTTACCCTTACCGATGGGACGAGAGCGCGGAAATACTCAAAAGGCACTCTTCCAGGCTCAGAGAGATGGCCAGGGCGATGCCGGTCAGTCATCATATCGCCTGTATGGTGGAGATAGACGGCAGGTCTGTCCTGGTCGATGCCACGCTCGACCCGCCGTTACATAAGGCGGGCTTGCCGGTAAACGTCAGATGGGACGGGAAAAGCGATACCATCCTGCCGATGATACCCTGCGGCGAGGAAGAAATATACCATCCGCTGGAGGCGCGCCTGATGCGGCCCGCCGTCAACGAACAATCGCTCTTGTTTTACGAAGAGTTGAATACCTGTCTGGAGCAGATAAGACAATTTCCCGGACGGAGTTAAAAGTCGGCAATGGTTTCCGAAGGGAGTTTTAGAGGGGCGTTGAGTCCCTCTTGTGGAGCTTCTACCTAATCCCATCGGATTTAGTAATTCTCAAACAAGAAACAACCAAAACCGAGCAGAGCCATCGTTTTAGTCCCATTGAAACTGTTTGCCATTTGATGATATATTGAGAATAACATTTTAGCGGAAATTATAAGAGGGGTAAGTAATAGTTTATGGCAGTATCAAAATTTATTAAGCAGTTGAAGCCGTCCTATGGTTTCGATGAGGTGGCGATTGTTCCCGGTGACGTTACCATTAACCCGGAACAGGTCGATGTCTCGCTGAAAATCGGCGACATCACGCTCCCCATTCCTATCATGGCGTCCGCGATGGACGGCGTCACTGATGTCAATTTTGCGATTCTGATGAGCAAACTGGGCGGTCTGGCAGTCCTGCATCTGGAAGGCGTCCAGACGCGTTACGATAATCCGGCGGAGGTACTTCTTGAAATTGCCAATGCTCCTGCCGACAAAGTAACTGCGCTGATGCAGAAAATCTACTCGGCACCCATTAAAGAGAACCTTATCGGAGAAAGAATCAGGGCAATTAAAAAGGGAGGCGCCGTTTGCGCCGCCACGACCATGCCCGCCAACACCAAGAAATTCGCGCCGTTGATTGTCGAAGCCGGTGCCGATATCCTGTTCGTGCAATCGACGGTCACCACCGCCCGACATATCTCCAAGAGTTACGAAGGCTTGATTTTCTCGAAGCTGTGTAAGTCCGTGCCGATCCCGGTAGTTGTCGGCAACTGTGTCAGCTACAGCGCCTGTCTTTCCCTGATGAAAGAAGGGGTTGCCGGCGTGCTGGTCGGGGTAGGGCCCGGCGCCGCCTGCACTT
>JAFGHZ010000100.1 GCA_016929875.1 Dehalococcoidales bacterium | reverse complement strand
GTGAAATCGCCGGAAGGGCAGGCATATCTGGGAGCGATGGCCTGCGCGGCGAACTACGCCTGGACGAACCGACAGTGTATTACCCACTGGGTCAGAGAGTCATTGGTCAGGGCACTGGGGAAAACCCGCAGGGACATAGGACTGGAGCAAATCTGGGACGTGGCGCACAATATCGCCAAGATCGAAGAGCATACCGTCGATGGCAAAAAAGTCAGGCTTTGCGTGCATCGTAAAGGCGCGACGCGGGCTTTTCCGGCGGGCCACCCCGATTTGCCCGAAATGTATCGAAAAATTGGCCAGCCGGTACTTGTCCCCGGAGACATGGGACGTTATTCTTATATCGCGGTGGGCACGGAAACCGCGATGAAAGAAACCTTCGGTTCTACCTGTCATGGCGCTGGGCGATTGAAGAGCCGTAGTGCCGCGAAGAAAGGTGTCAGAGGTATCGATGTCATCCAATCATTGGCATCGAAGGGAATTACCGTAAAAGCGGCGAGCATCAGTGAATTGCCCGAAGAAGCCTCAGCAGCATATAAAGATGTGAATGAAGTGATCGAAGTTGCACACCAGGCGGGTATTTCGCGTAAAATAGTAAGAGCGATACCAATCGGTGTGATTAAAGGATAAGTTCTGTTATCCATAAGGAGCAAGATGAACACCTACGATAATATACTACAGGCTATCGGCAATACCCCACTTGTCAGAATAAACAGACTCAACCCGAATAAAAATACCACAATGTACGCCAAAGTCGAGGGTTTTAATCCCAGCGGAAGCATTAAAGACCGAATCGCGCTGGCTATGGTTCAGCAGGCTGAGAAAGACGGCAGATTGACCAAGGGGAAGACGATTATCGAGCCGACGTCCGGGAACACAGGCGTAGCTCTGGCAATGATAGGTGTAATGAAAGGCTACGATGTTGAAATTGTGATGAGTGACGCGGTGTCTGTTGAAAGGGTCCAGATGATTAAGGCGTTCGGGGCTAAAGTGACTCAGACGGAAGGTAAATTCGGTACCGATGGAGCAATTAGAAAAGCCCGGGAATTGACCGCGGAAAATCCGGATAAATATTATATGCCCGACCAGTTTTCCAATATAGACAATAAGATGGCGCATTATCGCACCACCGGTGATGAAATCTGGAAGCAGACGAAAGGCACGATAAATTATTTTGTGTCCGCGCTGGGGACATCCGGCACGATTATGGGTGTCGGCAAGGCTTTAAAAGAGCATAATCCCCAAATCAAGGTAGTCTGCGCCCATCCGGTGAGAGGGCATTATATCCAGGGTTTGAAGAATATGGAAGAGGCAATCGTACCATCGATATACGACCCTTCAAAGATCGATATTACCATTATGGTCGAGACGGAAGCCGCCTACGAAATGACCAGGCAGATTGTAGCCAAAGAGGGAATTTTCGTCGGGATGAGTAGCGGTGCGGCAATGTACGCGGCGGTGGAGATTGCCAAGAAAATCAAAAGCGGAACAATCGCCGTCATCTTTCCCGATAGGGGAGAGAAATACTTAAGCACGAAATTATTCAAGAAATAAAAGGGCAAGTAGCAGGGAGGCGTGTAATGAAGGCATTAGTAGTCTATGACTCCGCCTACGGAAACACCGAGAAAGTTGCCCGTGTCATCGCCGGAGTAATCGGCAGTGATGTTAAGGCTCTGCGTCCCGCCGAGGTAAATCCGGCTGATTTGAATTCGCTAGACCTGCTTGTCGTCGGGGCTCCGACACAGGGAGGCAAACCCACGATGGCGATGCAGGATTTTCTGAGCAAGCTTTCCGAATCTGTAATCAAAGGTAAGAATGTGGCGGCGTTCGATACCAGAATGACGACGAGACTCGTCAAAATTTTCGGTTATGCCGCCGGCAAAATCGCCGATAGTCTGAAAGAGAAGGGCGGCAATCTTGTTTTGCCAGCAGAAGCTTTCTATGTCACGGGCAGTAAAGGCCCCTTAAAAGACGGTGAGCTGGAGCGCGCCGCCAGCTGGGCTAAAGATCTGGTTAGAGGGAAATAGGTGCTGTCATAACTTCTGGCATTTCTCGCAGTAATAGATACTGCCTCCCAGATAGGCTTCTTTTTTGATGGGCGTGCCGCAAACCGGACAGGGTTTATTCACGGTGTTTTTGCAGAGTATTGTTTTGTAGCCGCCGGGACGCCCGAATAAATCCAGTTCGGTGTCCCTGCCTCCCTGAGCCGCCATCGCCGAAAGAGTGGATTTCAGGGAACCGAACAGGATGTCCTTATCTTTTCCGGAGAGCGTGCCGACTTTTTTCTTCGGGTGCATTTTCGCGTTGAACAGGATATCCTGCAGGACACCGTTGCCGAACCCCGGGATTCTCTGTTCGGTAGCCAGAAAGGCTTTTAAGCTCAGCTTCTGGACCTCAGGCGCGGAGATGAGACTGTCGAAATAAGCCTTATCGAATTCAGGGGAAAAGGGCGGTACTTTTTCCTTTGCCACTTTGTAATAGGGATTATCTATTTCGCCATCGAGAAAACAACCTATCCCGCCGTACATCTGAATCGAACCGCTGACGGCGGAACCGTCTTCGAATTCAATCAAAAGCTGATGTTTCTGAGGGCGCGGCTCATTTTTCTGGTGGAACCTGACACCTACGCCTTCTCCCATCAGGATGTTCGCTTTACCCGCCTTGATTTCCACCATGCCGCCGTAGGCGCCGGCTTTCCCGATTACCTGACCGTTGAGAAGGGCGGGGTATTTTGACGGCTCTCCGTAATACCACACCAGCTTGTGGGGGGTATGTGCTCCTACCACGCTGACGATGCGCTTTCCGGAGATAGTGTTGTTAATCTGTTCGGCAATGTTCAGGGCTTCCGGCAGTTCAATCATAGAAACACCTCATGCTTGAATTTTAGAGATGTTCGTTACGAACCAAGAGGTCTATTTTTTATGGTTGTGCTTCAACAGCCAGTATTCCAGACCGTCAGCCAGAGCCAGCCAGCTGGCCTCGATAATGTCGGTGGAACTGCCGACTGTCCGCCATTCTTCGGTGCCGTCGCTTGATTCGATAAGCACACGCACCTGCGACCCGGTGCCGGTGCTTTCCGCCAGGATACGTACCTTGTAGTCGATTAGCTTGACTACCTTGAGGGCAGGGTAGAACTGGAGCAACGCTTTGCGCAGTGCCGTATCGAGGGCATTAACGGGGCCGTTGCCCCCGGCGGCGGTGTGCATCAACTTTCCATCGACTTTTACCTTGACCATCGCTTCGGAGAGCATCTCGCCGTCACTTTTGCGTGTCGAGGTACGGCGTCTCTTCTCTACCACAACCATAAAATCAACCAGTTCAAAGGGCGGTTTGTAGCCGGGCTGAGCGCGGTGTACCAGCAGGTCGAAAGACGCATCCGCATTCTCGTACTGGAAGCCGCGGCTTTCTTGCAGTTTGATTTGCTCCAGCAGCCTTTTTGCCTCTTTACCATGAGCGGGGACCTTTAGCCCGCGTTCTTTAGCTTTGTAGATGATGTTTCCCTTGCCGGACAACTCGGAGACCACGATATTCTGTCGATTGCCCACTTTCGCCGGGTCGATGTGCTGGTAGGCATCCATCCACTTGGTAACGCCGGAGACGTGATAGCCGGCTTTATGGCTGAAAGCGCTGCTCCCTACGTAGGGCAACGATGCATCCGGGGTCAGATTGGCCGCCTCGCTGACGAAGCGTGAAACCTCCGTTAATTTAGCCAGTTGAGCGCTGGAAATACAATTAATGCCCATCTTGAGCTTGAGATTGGGGACGATGGAGCAAAGGTTGGCATTGCCGCACCGCTCGCCGTAGCCGTTGATAGTGCCTTCGATGAGGGTGACGCCAGCCTTGACAGCATCCAGCGTATTAGCGACGGCGACTTCTCCGTCGTTGTGTGCGTGAATGCCGATAGGTATAGCGGTTGCTTTCTTAGCGGCTTTGACTGCCTGTGCTACTTCTTCGGGTAAAGCGCCGCCGTTGGTATCGCAGAGCACCAAGAAATCAGCGCCGGCTTTCGCCGCTGTTTTCAGACACTGCAGGCTGTATTCGGGATTGCTTTTGAACCCGTCGAAGAAATGCTCGGCATCGAAGAAAACAGTCATGCCTTTATCTTTCAGATAGAGGATGGAACCGGCAATCATCGCCAGATTTTCCGACGGCGTAGTCTCCAGTACCTGTTTTACCTGTTGTTCGGAGCTTTTACCGACCAGACAGGCGTGTTTTAGACCTGTCTCGACGATAACGAGCAGGTTGTTGTCTTTTTCAGTACGGGTGTTGGCACGCCGGGTGCTGCCGAAAACGACTATTTTAGCATTTTTCAGGTCCAGCCCTTTGACTTTCTGAAAAAACTCGGCGTCTTTGGGGTTACTGCCGGGCCAGCCGCCTTCTATATAGTCGATGCCCATGTCATCCAGACGCCGGGCAATCTCCAGTTTATCGACGACCGAAAAGGACACGCCTTCTTTCTGGGAACCGTCTCTCAGTGTAGTGTCGTATAAATATATTTTACCCATCGTTATCATTCCTGCACTTCATTCAGTATGACAATTATTAAATTTTCGCGGCGATGAGGTCACCCATTTCTTTGGTGCCGACCTTTTTCATTCCTTCCGACATAATATCATAAGTGCGATAACCCTCGTTAAGTACTGCGAGGACAGCGTCTTCGATGGCCCTAGCTTCTTTAGAGAGGGCCAGTGAGTAGCGGAGCATCATCGCCCCGCTTAAAATAGTGGCGATGGGATTTGCCATATCGAGCCCGGCGCGCTTCGGAGCGCTACCGTGAATCGGCTCGTACATCCCGGGGACTTTCATGCCCTCTTTCGGTGTGCCGGCGAGGCTGGCGGAGGGCAGCATACCCATCGAGCCTGCCAGCATGGAGGCTTCATCGGTGATAATGTCGCCGAAGGTATTCTCGGTAACGACGGTGTCTATCGATCTCGGGTTCTGTATGAGGCGCATGGCACAGGAATCGACGAGCTGGTTCTCCAGTTCGATATCGGGGTAATCTTTGGCGACTTCCGAAACGACCTGCCGCCATAATCTGGACGACTCTAATACATTAGCTTTATCTACTGACATCAGCCTCTTGCCGCGGCTTCTTGCCAGTTCAAAACCTACTTTAGCAATGCGGGCGATTTCCTGCTCGGAGTAAACCATCGAGTCCACAGCGCGGCGACCACGTGTAGTGGTGTAGCGTCGCTTCGGTTTCCCGAAGTACAGGCCGCCGGTCAATTCGCGCACGACCATCATATCCACGCCTTTGATGACCTCCGGTTTCAGGTTAGTATGGTTTTCCAGCATCGGCAGTACCTTGACGGGACGCAGGTTGGCATATAAACCCATTCCCTTGCGTAACGCCAGCAAGCCATCTTCAGGGCGGACCTTATTGAGCGGATTATCGTATTTGGGAGAACCGACAGCCCCCAGAAGAACGGCGTCCGCTTTGTTACACTCGTCGAGGGTTTCTTTAGTTAATGCTTCACCGGTGGCATCGATTGCCACACCGCCGATCAATTCATTCTGCAGGCCGAAGGTATGGTTGTATTTCTTACCGATTACCTTCAAAACTTTGATTGTTTCATTGACGACTTCCGGCCCGATGCCGTCTCCGGCGGTGACTACGATTCTGAATTGTGCCACTTGTTCTACTCCTATCTATTCTTTTAATTGCCATTCCGTGCTTGACACGGAATCCAGTTATTAATTTCTGGATCCCGACTTTCGTCGGGATGGTACTATTATTTTCTGTTTACTACTCTCTGCCTGGTGTATTCGATTAAGCCGCCGGTCTTTACCAGTCGGCTCATAAATTCGGGGTAAGGTTTGGCAGTGAACTGCTTACCCGTCGTCAGATTTCTAATAGTCCCTTTTTCCAAATCGACTTCCACAATATCGTCGTTGCTTATGCCATTGGCAGCTTCTTCACTCTCCTGCAGAGGCAAGCCGATATTGATGGCATTGCGGAAGAAGATACGCGCAAAACTTTTCGCAATTACGCAGGAAACACCCGATGTCTTAATTGCCAGCGGCGCGTGTTCTCTGGACGACCCGCAACCGAAGTTGGCATCCGCAACAATTATATCACCCGGCTTTACCTTTTTCACGAAATCGAGGTCGATGTCTTCCATGCAGTGTTGCGCCAGCAGTTCCGCCTCCGAGACGTTCAGATAACGCGCCGGTATGATTTCGTCGGTATTAACATTAGCGCCGTATTTATGTACCGTTCCTTTTAACATGAGTATTCTCCTAAAATGTCTTTGCGAGTCCCGATTCCGCATCAATTCC
>JAFGHZ010000099.1 GCA_016929875.1 Dehalococcoidales bacterium | reverse complement strand
GAAATTCCAGACCGTAAACGATTTGGAAACGATTTCGCTGGGCGACCGCACGCTGGAATTTATCCATGCGCCGTGGGTACACTGGCCCGAAACGATGCTGACCTATCTTAGGGAAGAACAAATCCTGTTCTCCTGCGATTTCTTCGGGTCGCACATTGCCACCAGCGACCTTTACGTCACTGATGAAGGCCGGGTATATGAAGCCGCCAAGAGATACTACGCGGAAATTATGATGCCCTTCCGTATTCAAATTCAAAAAAACCTCGAGAAAATCGGAAAATATCAATTCAGAACCATCGCGCCCAGTCACGGCCCGATGTATGATAAACCTGACTTCATCATCCAAGCTTATCAAGAATGGGTTTCCGATAAACCGAAAAACATCGTCGTGCTGCCCTTTATCTCGATGCACGGCAGCACCAGGAAAATGGTGGATTATCTGGTGAGTGCGCTGGCAACCAGAGGAGTTAGCGTCCAGCAGTTCGACGTCTCGGTATCTGACATCGGGAAAATAGCGATGGCACTCGTGGATGCTGGCACCATCGTCATCGGCACGCCGACGGTATTGACCGGGCCTCATCCGTTAATTGCTTATGCCGCGGTACTGGCAAATGCCCTCCGTCCCAAAGCAAAGTTCGCTTCAATCATCGGCTCTTACGGCTGGGGGACGAAAGTAGTGGAAACCGTCGCCGGACTTATTCCGAACCTGAAGGTGGAAATTATTCCGCCGGTCATCTGCAAGGGCCAGCCCCGTGAAGTCGATTACCAGGCACTGGAGAGACTGGCAGAAACAATTGCCCGGAACCATCAAGAAAGCGGGTTCAAATAATCCGGCGGGGAAGGAATATCTTGAAGAAGCAGACAAAAAATTATCTGGTAAATATTGTCTTCTTTCTAACCTTGCTCTTCGAGATTGTATCCGGCTTCGTACTCTGGCTCATTATTCCGAAAGGAGGGGGAGGAGGAAGATACGACTCATCCGAGGAAGTTTTCATCTGGAACAGGAATGTATGGATTGACCTGCACGACTGGTTTGCGGTAGCATTACTCATAGCCTTCGTAATCCACCTGATTCTCCACTGGAAATGGATAATTTTCATGACAAAAAAAATCTTGAAAGGTGAATTCTAAGGAGAGTGCCATGGACAAAAAGAAAATCATCGAGATGCTCAATACGGACCTCGAGGGTGAACACGGTGCTATCATCCAGTATCTAGTTCACGCCTATGCCATCGGAGAAGGCGAGTTAGCCTGTGAAATAGAAGCCATCGCCCGTGAAGAGATGCGCCATCTCGACATGCTGGCAGAAACAATCGTCAAGCTTGGAGGTACACCCAGCACCAAACGCGGTATGATGCGTACAGAGGGCAAAACACCGACGGAGTGGATGCAGAATGACGTCCTCGCCGAAAAGGACGCCATCACGCTCTACAAGAAGCATATCGCCGCAATCAAAGACCCCGAAGTTAAGCTGACCCTGGAGCGCATCCTTTCCGACGAAGAATCTCACAAGGGAGATTTCGTACACTTCGTCGATAAGGCCACAAAAGAAAAAATGAAGGATGTGCGCGGTAAGACCGATGATAAAGTGACTAAAACCCTCAACTGGGGCATTGAGCATGAATATACTGTCGTTATTCAATATATGTTCCAATCATTCCTGACCAAAAACAGAGAAGCCCAGAAAGAATTACAGGACCAGGGCATCAATGAAATGCAGCACCTCGGCTGGCTGGCAGAAAAAATGATAGATGTCAAAGGCAGTCCTCGCATCGAACATACCGCCGTCGAAAAAACTGCCAAATCGGATAAGCTGGCAGATATACTTAAGGCGGATATCAAAATCGAAAAACAGGTCGCAGAGGCCTACGACAAAGCCGCTAAAGAAACCGGCGACCCGAAGACTAAAAAATTACTGGAGCGCATCCGCGACCACGAAATCTACCATACCAAGGTCTTCAAAGGCATCTTGAAAGAAGACAAGAAGAAATAACACTCGAACTAAAAGAGGGCTTCCGTACGGAAGCCCTCTTTCTTTTTTGCGCACCTCCAACCACTACATCCTATGTTCCCAAAAGTTACACCTGTCATATCAGGGGTACTTTCGTACCAATCGTATTGACACTCATATCTTTGTTCTCTATGATTCTCATTATGTAAACATCTACCTCCGCGGGTAGCATTGGTTTTTGATTACAGTATTACGGAGAACCATTGAAAGATCCTTATCTCGTTTTCTACCAATGTGCAATGTCGCTATCGCTCGTGGTTTCCGTATTAGTGGCAATAATAATAGGGAAACGGCGGAAAGCTCCTGGAGCGGGGGCTATGATATCACTGGCCATATCCACCTTTGTCTGGACACTGGGTTTTCTTTTAGAAACTAATAGTCACACACTGGAACAACAACTGTTCTATAACAACATCGGCTATCTCGGCTCAATGACCGTCCCCATAGCTTGGTTCTTTTTTGCTTTAAACTATACCAGCGGTAAGCGTCTCTTCACCAACTGGAAGAGGATAACACCTTTCTGTATTATTCCTCTTGCCACAGTAATACTGGTCTGGACAAATAACTGGCACCACCTTATGTGGTCGAACGAACATCTAGCTACATCCGGGCCCTTCATTGTAACAGCCAAAACCTATGGGCCGTTCTTCTGGGTGGCACTGACTTGTAACTATGTCCTGATTATCACCGGAGCTATTTTCTTATTACGGCGGCTGTTTGTCGGAGCACCGCTATACAGAGGGCAGGCAATTTCCCTGATTATCGCGGTCAGTTTGCCACTACTCTGGAATATCATCTATATCTTTAGTCTCGTACCCCTGCCCCACAAAGACCTGACACCGGTAACCTTTGCAATTTCAGGAATCGCGATCGTAAGAGGGTTGATGCGCTTTAAACTGTTCAGGGCAATCCCATTCGCCCGTGAATTTATCATTGAACAAATGAGTGACGGCATCCTTGTTTTCGATATGAGCAATCGCCTATTGGAGGCAAACCCGGCGGCAATAGAAATATTCGGGGTAAACAGAAATATCATCGGGAAAAGAATATCTTTATCTCTTTTGTCGACTGCATTGGAAGGAATGCCGCCAGCCAAACCCGGCAGGATTGAACTACCGCTAACGGTATCGGGGGAGAAACGAATCTACGAGATAGAAACCGTGGTGATGCACGAGAAGCATAAAGAGCCAGTGGGCTGGTTGATAATTCTACACAACATCACGGAACGCAAAAATATGCAAGAGCAATTGCTAGCTCAGGACAGGCTGGCTTCTATCGGCAAATTGACCTCCGGAGTTGCCCACGAACTAAATAATCCTCTCACCAGCATCATAGGTTTTTCGGAATTTTTGCTGAAACGGGACCTTTCGCATGACATCCATGCAGATTTAAATGTTATAAATAGCGAGGCGGAGCGTGCCGCCAAGATAGTCGAAGGATTGCTTACTTTTGCCAGGAAGCACCCTGAAGATAAACTACCGAGCAATATCAACGTAATCATAGAAAAAGCTCTAGAGATACGTGATTACGAACAAAAAAATAATAATATCGAGGTAATCACCCGCTTTGCACAGGACTTGCCTGAGGTCATGGGAAACGAATTTCAACTCCAACAGGTATTTCTCAATATCATCATCAACGCCGAATTCTTTATGATTGAAGCACACGGGAAGGGCGTGCTTACCATCGTAACAGAGAAAGCCGGCGATTGTGTCCGCGTCTCTTTTACTGATGACGGTCCTGGTATTCCTAAAGAAAATATGAAGTATCTTTTCAGTCCTTTTTTCACAACCAAGGAGGTAGGTAAAGGCACCGGACTCGGTCTAAGCATCTGCCACGGCATTATCACCGAGCACGACGGCAGGATATGGGCCGAGAGTGAATCTGGAACAGGTGCCTGTTTCATCATTGAACTACCCGTATACAATAGCAACCAAAAAACAAACCGCTTGAACCGTATTAATGATATCTCCTGAACTTGAAAGGTTGTAAATTATGGTAGAGAAGAAAGCGACCATACTAGTTGTTGATGATGACCAGCATATACGAGACCTTATACAGCGCGTGTTAGAAAGCGCCGACTACCGTGTAATCACCGCTAGCAGCGGCGGTGAGATTTCTGGCAAGTTGTCCTCAGAAGAAATCGATCTGGTTCTTCTGGATATAAAAATGCCCGGGATGCACGGCTTTCAAGCCCTTGAACTCATACGTGAAAAATCCGATATTCCGGTGATAATGGTCACTGCTATGGACGAGGCAACTACATTACAGCATTCTTTTAATCTCGGTGCCGACGACTACGTCAAAAAACCTTTCCGGACGAATGAACTCCTGGCCCGCATTCACGCAAAATTGAGAAGGTCAAAAGAGTGAGGTTATCTAGAGCTATTAGATAGCATTCCTGCCGAAATAAATCAGCACAACGACGATTACGAGCAAAAACCAGTAAAGAGCAGGCACCGGGCCCCACCACTGTTTGTGCCACCAGATTTTCCCCTTGCGGAAGTTCTTAATGCCGTAGTAAGGGTTCAAGGCAAACCACAGAAAATCTTCCAGAAAAACCATCCCGACATAAAAGCCGAGCAGAAGACTTTCCAACCGCCAGCTCCACCCGACAAAAAATACCGGCAGATGAACGATGGCAATCAGGAATAGCGTCATAAAAACGTGGTAACCGGTTATGGGACGTCCGCCCGCTAACTTAACGAGCCAGCCTTTTTCGATACGCCAGCCGGGTGATTTCGCCGCCCAACCGTCCTTCCCCTCGATCTGGATTTCCCACAAGGCGAGGAGAACGGACAGGAATACCATAAAGACCAGAAAAGCTATCAAGAGACCCTTCCTACTCCTAGACAGGTTGTCATTCTGCCTAAGAGATTGCCAGCATAAGTTCTACGGCAGAAAACGCTCGAAGCCTGATATCTTCCGGCACGATAATCCGGTTCTCCATCTTTTGAAGCGACCAGAGCACTTTCTCCAGGGTGGTCCGCTTCATATTGGGACACGTCGCTTTCATCGTCACCGGGATAAAATTCTTACCGGGGTTTTCTTTCTGGAGGCGATAGATGATGCCTATTTCCGTACCGATAATCATTTCTTTAGCGCTACTCTCGCGGGCATAACGTATCATACCGCCGGTACTGAGCACCGCATCGGCGACCGCCTTCGCCTCGGGAAGACATTCGGGATGTACAAGTACCACCGCTTCAGGGAATTCCATCTTCCGCTCCAGAATATCATTTGCCGAGATGCGAACGTGCGTCGGACAATAACCGGGCCAGAGGTGCATCTTATGCCCCGTCTTTTCCGCCGCCCATTGCCCCAGATAAGCATCAGGTATAAACAGAATCTCTTTGTCCCCGAGGCTCCGTACCACCTCGACCGCATTGGCAGAGGTACAACAAATATCCGATTCCGCCTTGACGGCGGCCGTAGAATTGACATAGCAGACCACCGTAACACCCGGCAATTCTTTCTTCCTAGCGATAAGACTTTCCGCCGTAATCATATCCGCCATCGGACAACCGGCATCCATATCAGGCAGTAAGACGACCTTCTTCGGGTTAACGATATATGCCGTCTCCGCCATAAAATTAACCCCGCAGAAAACGATGACATCGGCATCCGTCTTCGCCGCTTTCTGGCTCAATTCCAGTGAGTCGCCCAGGAAATCGGCAATATCCTGCACTTCCGGACGCTGATAATTATGCACGAGGATAACGGCATTCCTCTGCTTCTTAAGTTCCATGATTTCACCGACGATGTCGGTTTTTCTATCTGCCATTAGAACCGTTCCCCATAGATAATGACCCTTTTATTTGTCTAGTGTAGCACTTGTTCTATAATCCCGCCACCGACCACTAAATCACCGTTATAAAAGACCGCCGACTGCCCCGGAGTGATTGCCATCTGGGGCTCGGCAAACTTCACCCCAACCCGGTTACTGTCAACCGGAGTGACTACTGCCTTCGCTTCAGGATGAAGATAACGGATTTTCACCTCCACATTCATTTCATCCTCCGTCTTATCGAAAGCCAGCCAGTTCAAATCGGAAACGATAAATTCACCGGCATAGGTATCCTGCTTGCTGCCGACAACCACAGTATTGGTCTGCCTATTTATATCCACGACATAAAGAGGCTCTTTCGACGATATACCTAAACCTTTGCGTTGTCCGATGGTGTAATTGATGATGCCGTTATGCTTCCCCAATACGTTCCCCTGCTTATCGGTTATCAAACCGGGTGCGACTGTCAGGTTACAATGCTCGCGAAGGAACCGCGGGTAATCGTTATCCGTAATAAAGCAAATCTCCCGGCTTTCCCGCCTGTCCGCCGCCGGCAATCCTATATCCTTAGCAACCTTTCGGACTTCATATTTAGTCATGGCCCCCAGCGGAAAAACGACGTTGCCCAGCTGTTCCTGATCCAAACGATAAAGAAAATACGACTGGTCGCGCTTACGGTCCACCCCTTTTTTAAGCAAAAATCTGCCGTCCGACATACGTTTTTCTATCCGCGCGTAGTGCCCGGTAGCAATGGCATCGACTCCGAGTTCCTTCGCTCTCTCCCGCAAGACACCGAATTTTATGAACTGGTTACAGGAAACGCAGGGGTTAGGAGTTTTCCCCAGGCCATACTGACGACAAAAATCGGAAACGACCCGCTCTTCGAAAATCTCCCTGAAATCGATGACATGGTGCGGTATTTTCAGGAAACGGGCGACTTTACCAGCGGCTTCAGCCGCTTCTTCCGATGATGTAAACAGCATCGTCAGCCCGATGACTTCATAGCCTTCTTTTTTCAAAAGTGCGGCGGCAACCGAAGAATCGACACCACCGCTCATTGCCACACCGATTTTCATCGAAACTAATCCCTGCGAACGAGATTTACCTTCCCCCAGACACCCATCTTATCTCTCATAATTACCGCTACACCAACCAGTCCACCCACACTGCGGGCGAAATCGATTGCCTGCGGAATATCGGCTTCCGTTTTGACGATATTACCGACGGCAGTGGCAGCCGCATCGGCCAACGACGCCGAAGGCGCCAGGACGATTGCCGCGTCCGCTTTGCCGAAACTTATTGAATGACCCACCGTTCCCGAAGAAGTACAGACCCCTAGCGGCATATCCGCCGGGTCTATTTTAAGAGCGATTTTACCGGAATAAGGAGAGTCGCCGGCGCTGACGCCTACCAGACGCGTCTTCAGCGTTTTCATAAAAATGTCGCCGCCGTTCTCCACAATCACCTCGGGGGACAACTTGAGCAGTTCTTTACCGACAAACTCGGCGAAAGCACCTGCCACCGCCGCCATCGGGCCGACCCCTACTTTTTCACCGGCTTCTTCCATAGCCTTCGCGATTGCCGGAGCATCGTTGCCAACCGTGAAAGGTTCGAGAGCCGTGAGGAATCCCGGGTGGTGTGCCACGTAATTCTCCAGCAGGTCCCGCTGCTTCTGGACAATCTCCAGCGCCCTCTTTTTCAAATCGCGGCTAGCACGAATATAAAGGTCGGTTTCCTTAACCACGACGTTAAAAGAGACCAGGTCCCTGTCTTTCGACCAATCCCGGTAATACCTCGGTTCGTAATTAGAAGTTTTCATCATCTCTTCCCTGAGCAAATCATCCAGTCGCCGACAGCGTTCAGTAGAGTATCACTATTTTAATGACAAAGGACGCATCAAGCAACTGGGGACGGTTTTACCCCTTATGATTGCTTATCTTCACACACGAATGCTATAATTTGGTCATTATTAGAGATTGAGGCACTGCAATGAAACTGTCCCGCGAAGAAGTTGTCCACATCGCCGCCCTCGCCCGTATGAGCATGAGCGAGGCGGAAATCGAAAAAGCCCGTGAGCAACTCGCTGTAATCCTGGAGAACTTCGAAATCCTGAAGGAAGTCGATACCACGAATGTGCCTCCTACTGCCCAATCCATCAATCTTCAAAGCGTGATGCGAGAAGACATCCCGGGCGAATCCTTGCCGGCAGAAAAGGTTCTGGCAAACGCCCCCGACCGCGAAGGGGATTTATTCAAGCTGCGCCCCGTACTGGAATAAGGAGCCCGAATTGACCGATAAATATACCGACTTGACTATACATTCCGCCCACGAATTGCTCAAGGCAAAGAAACTCTCCTCGGTGGAATTGACCAGATATTATCTCGACCGCATCGGGAAAATCGACCAGGCGGTACGGGCCGTCGTCACTGTTACCGGAGATTTAGCGCTCCGGCAGGCTGAAAAAGCCGATAAACTCATCGCCGGCGGCAAAGACGGTCCCCTGACCGGCGTCCCTGTGCTCATCAAGGACAATATGTGCATCGACGGCATCAGAACCACCTGTTCCTCGAAGATGCTGGAGAACTTCATCCCGCCCTACAACGCCACCGTGGTGGAAAAGCTTAACAACGCCGGTGCGGTCATCGTCGGCAAAGCGAATATGGACGAATTCGCCATGGGTTCATCCACTGAGAACTCGGCTTTTTTTACGACACATAACCCCTGGGATTTATCCCGTGTTCCCGGCGGAAGCAGCGGCGGTTCGGCGGCAGGGGTTGCCGCCTGCGAGGCTGTTTACGCCCTCGGCTCCGATACCGGCGGCAGTATCCGCCAGCCGGCGGGTTTCTGCAGTGTCACCGGGCTGAAACCGACCTACGGACGCGTCAGCCGTTACGGGCTGGTCGCTTTCGCCAGCTCGCTCGACCAGATAGGACCGCTAACGAAAGACGTCCTGGACAGCGCGCTGGTAATGAACGTCATCAGCGGCCAAGACCCTAAAGATTCGACATCGGTACCGGAAACCGTACCCGACTTCACGAAAGGACTAAACGGAGACCTGAAGGGTATGAAAATCGGCATCCCGAAAGAGTATTTCGTCGAGGGTATGCAACCGGAAGTAGATGCTGCCGTTAAAGAAGCCATCCGCAAGCTGGAAGAACTCGGCGCAAAGGTGGAATGGGGCGTTTCATTACCGCACACCCGACACGCCCTGGCAGTCTATTACATCATCGCTCCGTCAGAGGCTTCCGCCAATCTGGCGAGGTACGACGGCTCGAAATACGGCTTCTCCTACCAGGATACCAACAATATGTGGGAGGGGATGGAAAAGACCAAACAGCTTGGCTTTGGACCAGAGGTGAAGCGGAGAATTATGCTGGGCACTTATGCCTTATCTTCCGGATACTACGATGCCTATTATTTGAAAGCACAGAAAGTCCGCACTTTGATTCGACGCGAATTCAACCAAGCATTCGAGAAATACGACGCGCTGGTAACACCGACTTCACCCACCATACCCTTCAAAATCGGCGAGAAAGCGGACAACCCTCTCCAGATGTACCTCAGCGACATCTGCACATTGCCCGTCAATATCGCCGGTATCCCGGCAATCTCCATCCCTGCGGGTTTCGCGAAAAATTTACCCATCGGCATGCAGGTTATCGGCAAGCCCTTCGCCGAGGAGACTATCTTCAAAATCAGCTATGCCTATCAGCAGGTGACGGACTGGCATAAGAAAACCCCGAAGCTGTAAATCCAAACGGATATCCAAAACATGGATGGAAAAGGGAGCAAAAATGCTCCCTTTTTGTTGGCAGATGTTAAACGGTTTGCTCAAAACAACAAATCGGAAACACCGGGCAGGGTAATGGGTCATGCACCCCTTCTGGGCGAACACAATCAGGAAGTACTT
>JAFGHZ010000098.1 GCA_016929875.1 Dehalococcoidales bacterium | reverse complement strand
GTCGGACATATTATTCTGGTAAACGTCTCGTGTAACCATCACTAGACCCAAGAATATTTTTCACCAATCCGCAGAAAAGGCATCAAAGGGCATAGTTGTGCTTGCTCCAAGCGTTAGATGCGGCTTGGATTAGGAACCGCAATGACAATTCGTTCGGCGCCAGAAATCTGGGAAGCCGCTTTAGGACAATTACAAATAGAGGTCAGCAAAGCGAATTTCCACACCTGGCTGAGCAAAACAAGAGGTCTCAGTTTTCAGGACGGTAAATTTACCGTCGGCGTTCCCAACACCTTTATTGCCGAATACCTTGGGAAAAACCAGCTTTCTCTTATCGAAAAGGCACTCACCGACGTCGCCCGTGAACCTGTCAAGATAGAGTTCTGCGTAGCCTCCGATTCCGAAACGTCTGTAGCGCGACGGACAAAACTACCTTTGTTCAACCCGAGATATACCTTCGATACTTTCGTGGTAGGTAATTCCAACAACCTCGCTTATGCCGCTGCCGCCAAGGTAGTGGAGAACCCAGGGCTGGCATTCAACCCTCTGTTCCTCCACGGCGGAGCGGGACTCGGTAAAACCCATCTTCTGCATGCCATTGGCAACAAAGCCCTGGCCAACCACCTGGCGGTCCTCTACGTCACCGCCGAGCAATATACCAACGAACTGGTCACTTCCATCCGCGAAAAAACCACCGACGAGTTCCGCAAAAAATTCCGCAGTGTCGATATCCTGCTGGTAGATGACGTGCAGTTCTTCGCCGGCAAAGAGCAGACCGAGGAAAATTTCTTTTACACCTTCAACGAGTTACATAGCAACAACCGGCAAATCGTCCTCGCCAGCGACCAAGCACCGAAAGCCATCCCGATGCTCAGAGAAAGGTTGCGCTCCCGTCTCGAGTGGGGACTGGTCGCCGACCTTCAATCACCGGACTTCGAGACCCGCCTCGGTATTCTCCAGCATAAAGCAAAACGGGACGGTGTCGATATCGGCCCCGATGTTCTGGAATTCATTGCTCTCCAGATAAAGGAAAACATCAGGGCACTGGAAGGCTCACTGAACCGCGTTGTCGCTTACTCCAAACTCTTAAGAACAATGGTTACCCCCGAAATCGCCGCACGTGCCCTCGAAGATATCGCCGGCAAAGAACCTCAACTGGCGCCCATCACCCCAAACCTAATTACGGAAACCGTCGCCGGCACCTTTCAATTAACCCTCTCCGATCTCAGAGGCAAGAGGAGAGACGAGGCAACAGTCTTTGCCCGTCAACTCTGCATGTATTTGCTAAGACAGGAAACCGACTGCTCTTTATCAGAGATAGGCAAAGTACTGGGTGACAGGAGTCCTTCAACCGTCAGTTACGCTTATGAAAAAATGTCCGGCGCTATCAACAACGACCCGCTTTTGAAGCGGCAGGTCTTCAATATCCAGCAGAGAATTCACGCCACCCGCTCCCATAATTAACAGTAACTTCCGAAAAATCTTCAGCTCCATCCCCATTTTTTCAACAACTCGTCACACCTTTCGATAACTTATATTTCCCCGCATTCTAAAAAACCTCCCAAATCAACACTGCAACCGCAATTCAACGGCTAACGAAGACAATCCCCACTTATTATTACTATTTCTCTCACCAGACAACATAGAAAAGAAAGAAGATTTAGTGTACCATAACATTAAATGTTCGATATTGTTGAAATTCAAGTTAGAGCAGGTAAGGGTGGTAGCGGTGCGATTACCTTCCGAAGAGAGAAGTTTGTGCCTTTCGGTGGACCGGATGGAGGTGACGGGGGCAGAGGCGGGGACGTAATAATTAAAGCCGATTCCTCAGTGATGAACCTCTGGGGTTTGAGGAAAAAGGGTTTATACCAAGCGGCAGGCGGTGGTGATGGTAAAGCCCAGAAGAAACATGGCAAGAATGGGGATGACCTAATTCTAAAAGTTCCGGAAGGTACCGTCGTATACGAAAAAAACAGAGACGGTACTGATGTGCTGTTGGGGGATTTAGGGAAAGGCGGCGAGCAGGTATTAGCAGCCCGTGGCGGCAGAGGGGGTTGGGGAAATATCCACTTTGCATCATCTATTAACCAGGCTCCGCGGTTGGCCCAAGCGGGTGATGCCGGCGAGGAAAAGATTATCCTCCTGGAGATGAAATTGATTGCCGATGTCGGTATTATTGGCTACCCGAATGTCGGTAAGTCTTCGTTACTGTCGATTGCCACTGCAGCCAAGCCCCGGGTAGCCGATTATCCGTTTACGACAAAGGAGCCGATAGTCGGTGTGGTGGAAGTCGAATACGGCACTTTTGTTTTAGCCGAAATTCCGGGGCTAATTGATGGAGCCCATCTGGGACGGGGGTTAGGGCATGATTTTTTACGCCACAGTATGCGTACCAGGGTATTGATTCATCTCATCGACGGCACTGCCGATACTCCCCTGGATAATATGATAAAAGTGAACAACGAGCTCAGTTTATTCGATTCTCGACTGGCGCGGAAGCCTCAGATTGTCGTTATCAATAAAGTCGACCTGCCGCAGGTAAAAGAAAAAAAAGATGACATTAAGGCGGCTTTCCGTGAAGCAGGTATAAACGTACGATTCATTTCCGCTGCGACCGGCGAGGGAATCGCCGAGCTTATGAGAACGGTGATGGGATTATTGAAAGAGAGCAACGTCCGTACAGAGGCGAGTACTCCTAAAATCTTCCGTCCCCGCCCGCGGCACAGTCGCGTGGAAATAACCCGAAAGGACGAGGCGTTTGTCATCGCTATGCCGGACCTGGAGCGTATCGTAGCGAGGGTGGATATGACCGACCAGGTAGTGAAGGGGCAGGTGCGTGGGCAGATAACCAGGTGGGGTATCGATAAAGAACTGGAGAAAGCCGGCGTCAGGTACGGGTATAAGGTCCGCTGCGGCAATATCGAATGGGAGTGGTAAAGAGATGAAAGCAGGAATACTCGGCGGAACTTTCGACCCCATCCACAACGGCCACCTGGCGATTGCCGAAGAAGCAAGGGCCCACCTCGATCTTTCGGAAGTGCTCTTTCTCCCTGCGGGACAGCCGTGGATGAAATCGGACAGGCCGATTACCCCGGTTATTCACAGGGCGGAGATGGTGCTACTGGCACTCGAGGGCAGACCATACTTCAAACTCTCTACGATCGAAGCAGAGCGGCAGGGGCCGTCTTACTCCGTGGATACCCTTGCCCGTCTGAAAACGGAACTTGGCGAAGCGACTGAGCTGTTTCTCGTCATGGGTTGGGACAGTCTGTCGCAACTGCCGTACTGGAAAGAACCGCTGAGGTTGATAAGGATGTGCTCTCTGGTGGTTGTCGGAAGACCCGGCTATAAACGGCCCGACCTCAAATCTCTGGAAGTCAATCTCCCCGGCTTATCGAAGAAGGTGATTTTCCTGGAGAAACCGATGATGGATATCAGCTCTACCGATATCAGGGACAGGGTAACTCAGGGCCAGCCTATCAAATATCTGGTGCCACCGAAAGTGGCAGAATACATCAAGGAAAACAGGTTATACCGGAAATGATAGGGATAGGAGTTTAGATTATGAAGGCTATCGGTATCGTTGGTAGCCCGCGAAAAGCGGGTAATACGGAAATCCTGACGGCGCATACCCTGAAGGCAATTGCCGAGGAAGGGATAAATACGGAGTTGATAAGGCTGTCGGGGTTGAGTATTAAACCCTGTAACGCCTGCCGTCTTTGCCGTGAAGGGAAGCAGTGTCCCATCGATGACGACGTGCTGCCGATTTACAGGAAGATGAAACGGGCCGATGCCATTATCTTAGCCTCTCCGGTCTATTTCGGCTCGGCGACCGCTCTAATGAAAGCATTCATCGAAAGGACCGGCTATATGTCTTACGATAAAAGACCCTTCGCCGGAAAGGTGGGCGGACCTCTGGTGATTGCCCGTCGGGCTGGCAAAAACTTCACTTTTGCCGAGATGATGTTCTGGTTTCAAATAATGGGGATGATCGTACCCGGCTCGACCTACTGGAACGTTGCCATAGGCCGTGATAAGGGTGAAGTGGCGAATGATGAGGAGGGAATGGCAACGGCCAGGAATTTCGGGAAGAATGTTGCTTTTCTGGTAAAGAAGCTGAAGAGTTAGACTTTAGCCATTTGTTTTTGTTTATAATATGTCCCATAAAAAGGTGTGAATATGGCGCAGAAAATAGGTTTTGATAACGAGAAATATCTCAAAGAGCAGACCGCGGCGATTTTAGACCGGGTGGCAAAATTCGGCAATAAACTCTATCTGGAGTTCGGCGGGAAGCTCTGTTACGATTATCACGCCGCGCGCGTCCTTCCGGGTTACGACCCTAATGTCAAGATAAGTCTCCTGCAGGTATTGAAGGACAAGATAGATATCGTCCTGTGTGTTTATGCCGGCGACATCGAAAAAGGAAGGGTGAGGGGCGATTTCGGGATAACCTACGATGATGCCACCTTGAAGTTGATAGATGATTTGAGAAAGTGGAACCTGGATGTCATCGCCGTGGTGATTACACGTTTTGTTAATCAGCCGTCTGCCGTTATCTTTAAAAATAAACTGGAGCACAGGGGGGTTAAGGTTTATTTGCATTATCCTATAGAGGGGTACCCCACGAACGTGGATAAGGTGGTCAGCGACGAGGGCTTCGGCAAAAACGAGTACATAGAAACCAGGAAGCCGATTGTGGTGGTGACAGGCCCCGGTCCGGGTAGCGGAAAACTGGCTGCCTGCCTTTCGCAGCTATATCAGGAGAATAGACGCGGGATAAGCGCCGGTTACGCCAAGTTCGAAACTTTCCCCATCTGGAATTTGCCCTTGAAGCACCCGGTGAACGTAGCTTATGAAGCGGCCACCGCCGATATTCAAGATTTTAATCTGGTCGACCCCTTTCATTTGAGCGCCTATAACGAAGCCGCGGTGAATTACAATCGCGATGTCGAGAGCTTTCCGATATTGAAACTCATCTTGAGCAAAATATTCTCCGATGAAACCGCCGCAGGCAAGGAAGGCGGCCCCGCTAACGGCTTGCTCAAGTGGGCGAAGCAATCGTTCTATAATTCCCCCACCGATATGGGGGTAAACCGGGCGGCTTCCGGTATCATCAATGATGAGGTAGTGAAGGAAGCGTCGAAGCAGGAGTTAATCCGTCGCTACTTCAGGTACAACGAAGAATATATACTGGGGATAGAAAAAAAAGAGACGGTGGACAGGGTAATGCGCTTAATGGAAGAATTGGGCGTAAAAATTACAGACAGGGCAGTGGTTGAAGTAGCCAGGACCGCCGCTGCCGAGGCAGAGGCAAAGGCAAAAGGCAATGCCGGCATATATTGCGGTGCGACAATACAGTTAAGCGGCGGTAGAATCGTCACGGGCAAAAATTCCCAGCTGATGCATGCTTCCTCGAGTTTGGTATTGAATGCTACTAAGGTTCTGGCAAATATCCCCGACGAAATACTCTTGCTGTCCCCCCATATAATAAGTCAAATATCCAGACTGAAAGAAGACATTCTGGGTGCGGAATCCACGAGCCTTGATTTAGCAGAAACCCTGATTGCCCTCTCCATAAGTGCGACTACCAATCACACTGCGGAATTAGCCATGAAAAAGCTGGTAGAATTGAAAGGTTGTGAAATGCATATGACGCACATTCCCACTCCCGGGGATGATGTGGGCCTGAAGAGGTTGGGTGTCAACCTGACTACCGACGGAAAGTCGTCTTCCAATAATCTCTTTGTGACCTAGCCCATAGTCATTCTGGAGACCCGATGAAATCGGGGCGAAGAATCTCAGGGTGGGGTGGCAGTATGATATCCTGGTTATGAAGAAAGAGTATTACGTTTATATAATGGCCAATAAATCCGGTACTCTCTACACCGGTGTTACTAAGGATCTGGAACGCCGGATTTTCGAGCACAAAAATAAATTATTAGACGGCTTCACTAAAAAGTATAATATCGATCGGCTGGTATACTTTGCCTCTTCAGATGATGTAACAGCAGCTATCATCAGAGAGAAACAAATAAAGGGAATGCTTAAAAGTAAGAAGCTGGAGTTGATAAAAACTATTAATCCACAGATGGTGGACTTGAGTGCTGATTGGTATGATAATCAGGATTCCCCGCCACATCCCTGAGATCCTTCGCTACGCTCCAGGATGACAAAAAGGGAGAATAAGTTGCCGGTCATTCTCGTAGAAAAATACAAGCCTAAATGGACGGATTGGTTCTTTGTAAAGAAATAACCGAAAAGGCTTTACGAAGTCAATAGTCGGTTATGCGCTTCAGGATTGTGGATGAAGTCCATTAAATTTCCGCTAGACATCCAGGTTCTTTACGTATTGGGCGTTCGCGGTGATGAAAGCCTTGCGCGGCGCGACCTCGTCGCCCATCAATATTTGGAAGATTTCGTCTGCTCTGGCGGCGTCCTCGATATTGACCTCAAGAAGAGTCCTCGTTGCGGGGTTCATCGTGGTTTCCCACAACTGCTCGCTGTTCATCTCTCCCAGACCCTTGTAGCGCTGCCAATCTACCCGCTTGTCCTTCAATTCTTTAAGGACAAGCTCTCTTTCTTGATCGGAATATATCCAGCGTTCTTCCTTGTTAGTTTTAGCCCGGTAGAGAGGCGGTTGAGCGATGAAGAGGTGTTTTTCAGCAATCAGCTTCGCCATGTGGCGGAAGAAGAAAGTCAGTAGCAGTGTGCGAATATGCGAACCGTCCACGTCCGCATCCGTCATCAGGATGACCTTATGGTAGCGGAGTTTCTGGTTGTCGAATTCTTCGTCCAGTCCGGCGCCGAGAGCCGTAATGATGGCGCGTATTTCCGCCACCGATAGCATTTTGTCGGGTGAAGCCTTTTCCACGTTCAGAATTTTACCTCTGAGCGGTAGAATCGCCTGGAAGCGGCGCTCTCTGCCCTGCTTTGCCGAACCGCCGGCGGAATCGCCTTCCACCAGATACAATTCGCAAAGAGAGGGGTCTTTCTCGGAACAATCTGCCAGCTTGCCGGGCAGAGTGCCGGCGTCGAGGCTGTTTTTTCGGACAATCAGGTCGCGGGCTTTACGGGCGGCTTCTCTCGCGCGGGCGGAGAGCAGACATTTATCAAGGATAGATTTGGCGTCGTCAGGGTGCTCTTCGAGGTATAATGCTAGTCCCTCGCTGACGACGGCTTCGACGGCAGTCTTGGCTTCGGCATTCCCCAGCTTACCTTTTGTCTGCCCTTCGAATTGAGGCTCGGAAATCTTGATGCTGACGACGGCCGTTAAACCTTCTCTCACGTCGTCGCCGCTGAGGTTGGGGTCGTCTTCTTTGAGAAGTTTGTTTTTGCGGGCATAATCGTTGAAGACGCGGGTCAAAGCCGAGCGGAAACCGGTAAGGTGGGTACCGCCGTCGATAGTATTGACGCAGTTAGCGAAGCTGAAAATCGACTCGCTAAAGCCGTCGTTATATTGCAGTGCCGCTTCAACCAATGTCCCGTTATATGCTTTCGAGGTGTAGATGGGCAGTTTGTGAAGGACGACGCGGTTACGGTTGAGATGTCTCACGAAGCTGGTGATGCCGCCTTCGAAGAAATAGGTCTGTTCTTTATCCTCTTTGATATCCTTGAGGGAAATTTCCAGCCCTTTGTTGAGGTAGGCTATTTCCCGGATGCGCTCGCTGAGGGTATTGAAATCGTACTTGATAGTCCCGAAGATTTCTTTGTCTGCCATAAAACCGGTGATAGTACCGGTGCCTTTTGCCTTGCCGACAACGGCGACATCCGCTTTCGGCACACCGCGGTCGTATTCCTGAAAATAGAGTTTTCTGTCGTGCTTTACCCAGACCTTCACCCATTGAGAAAGAGCATTGACGACGGAAGCGCCGACACCGTGCAGGCCTCCGGAGACCTGATAGACTTTGCCATCGAACTTAGCCCCGGCATGCAGGGTGGTCATCACCGTTTCCAGAGCGGATTTGCCGGTCTGGGGATGTATCCCCACGGGTATACCGCGTCCGTCATCTTCAACTGTGACGGAGTTATCTTCCTGGATAACAACGTTGATGTGAGAGCAGAAGCCCGCCATCGCTTCGTCGACGCTGTTATAAACGATTTCGTAAACCAGGTGGTGCAGACCGCGCTGGTCGGTACTGCCGATGTACATTCCGGGACGGCGGCGTACCGCCTCACGACCGCCCAGGACGTGAATCGCTTCGGCGTTATATTCGCTGGCGCCTTTCTTAGGTTTGGCTTTATCTGAATCGGGTAAAGAGCGGCTGTTATTTTCAATCATAATCGACTACTACTCCGCAGGGATAAATTTCGCAATTAGAGATGAAAAAGAGGACAGTCCAAGGAGGCCGTTTTTGTCTTTTTCCGCAAGTGCATTTCCCATTCAGCTTATTATACCATACTTCAGCTTCGAAGTGAAGCTGTAAAGGAGAGAGTAAGGTTTACTTTTGGCGATGTTTCCCTTTGCATCAAAAGTCGCCTTGACTTATTTTACTCCAAGTATTATTATCGCAAGAGATTGTTATATTTGGAGGATTCTGCATGACTGATGCTGAAAAACGTGGTCGGGATGCCGCAATTAGTGGTTTTGCACATGAACACATAGCTGCGGGCATTCTTATGAAGCGGTATGGGAATGTGTCTTTAGTAGACCTTCCTTTATCTCCGTATGACATCGTAATTGTGCGTAAATCCGAACAGGGGGAAGACATCATAAGGTGTCAAGTGAAAACTGCCCAAAACTCTGTCCAATTTACAAGTGGGAGTAGAGGCGGAGTGGATAGAGAATATGTATCTAACGTAAAGGTTTACAGACAATCTCCTAAAACCTGTGATGTAGTCATAGGGGTACACCCACGAGGCCCCGATTCCTACGACTTATATTTTGTTCCTACCATCCTCATTGATAAGTTATCTCAAGGTAGTATATCGTTGAGTAAAATTGAGCGTCTCAAGAACAACTATGAGATGCTTAACCGATGCAAAGCCTCAAAATATGTTATTTCCCAATGCCAACGATTCGGTATTATCCCTTCTTTGTAATCGTTTATCTTCTTGAAAGAACTACTAGATGCTCTGTTGACATCCTCTTATCGTTAGACCCTGTAGCCGGATTTGCATCATAGAAGAACATTGACCGTGAGACAATGGTGTCTATGAGAGTAGCTTTGTGATTCCAACCTAGTGTTTCTAAGTGCTCAATAAAAATACGGTCAATTGGAATCGGAATATTTCTGACTGTGGCAGGGCCTACGAAGAGAAGCAAACGACCTGTAATGTGTTCTTGCAACCGTGAAAGAGATCCCAAAACTCCGCAAAAATACTGCTCAAACATGCGAATCATATGAGGTTCGGATATCTCCTTAAGGCATTCATTGTATATATTTGAGTGTATAGGAATACGTGGTACTTCTCGATACGGAAACTCTGTTTTCCCCAAAATTTTAATTTGGCTTTCAGGATAACCTAACCAGAACAAATCCATCTTGCAAGAACGAATATACTCTTGTGCCTGTAGGTAAGGCGGTGAAGTTAGAAGAATATCGTGGTCATGAGATAGTTCAGTCGTGAACGTATCAACCCCCGCTCTTACAGTAGCATTGACCGGTGCAGGAGTTAGGCCCTGATATTCGTTCAGACCTCTTATAATATGTTCTACTCCAGTAAGTATCTTGTCGTAAAATACTTCTTCCCAATCACGCTCTTGTAGTTTGGTTATCCTCATCCGTGATAACGGAGATTGAGATAGTTTTTGTCTTTTATCATCATTTAGGGAAAAATAGCGAGTGGTTTTAAGAAGTGGGATAAGAAGAACACGTTTCAAATCGCAATCATTAAGGGAGTGATAGAATCCCCACGCTTTTTGAAGCATCGGCGAGAACATTTCTGGATACCAGTAACCCATGTTTGACCAGTCTGGTTGGAATAGTAGGTCATATCCCTTTAGTCTCCGGAGTAACTCTGGCAAGTCTATCTCTATAGGATTCATTACAGCAATTGGATGAAGATGGCTGAGTAGTGGGTTTAGGTCCCAAAGTTCATAATCGTTGCCATATAATCTTGCTACTACTCCAACAGTGCCATATCCGCCAAAGGGGTCAAACACGCTCATTCCAGGCTCAGCAAAGGTTCTTAGAGCATATGCTATTACTTGGGGAATAAACTTCGCAGGATATTTGTATAGACCAAATGTTGCATAAGTGGTTGACGGTATCTCCGGCACTAAATCACGAAACACAACAGGTCTTTCTAATTCTATAACCACGATCTTTTATCCCTTCAAGTAGTCTAATTTTACCACTAATTACTTTTGTTAGACAATCAAATTTCTAGTGTTAGATTCACTAGCAAAATATTACACGGAAACGTGTAATTTGTCAAGGGCTATTTTATAAAATAATCAATTTATATGGTATGACAATGGATGCCCATAGGGAGGGAATCGAAGCCCTGATCCTGTTAAACTTGTAGCCAGTTTCCCCTCTCTACTTCCTCTGCTATAATGAGGGCATGAAAAAGCCCCTGCTCGTCCTCTTCGACGGCAATGCCTTGGTGCACCGCGCTTTCCACGCGCTCCCTCCGCTGACGGTCCGCAAGACCGGCGAGATGGTCGGGGCGGTTTACGGCTTTGCGTCGATTCTCCTCAAGGCAATCAACGACCTCCAGCCGACTTATTACGCTATCGCTTTCGATAAGGCGGCGCCGACGTTCCGCCACAAGATGTTCGACCAGTATAAAGCGACGCGCCCGGAGACCCCCGCCGAACTGGTGGGACAATTCGGGCGGGTCAGGGATCTGGTGCAGGCTTTCAATATGCCCATCTACGAGTTGGAGGGCTTCGAGGCGGACGACGTTCTCGGTACCCTCGGCAGACAGTCGAGCGAGCAGGGCGTCGATACGGTCATCGTTACCGGCGATGCGGACACGATGCAGCTGGTAAACGATAAGGTCAGCGTGTTTTACCCCAGGCCGCGCGGCAGTTTCAGCGATGCGGACATCTTCGACGAGGCGGCAGTCGTGGCAAAATACGAGATAAAGCCCGAAAATATTGTCGATTACAAGGCGCTCAAGGGCGACCCCTCGGACAATATTCCCGGCGTCAAAGGAGTCGGAGAAAAAACCGCCGTCAAGCTGATTCAGCAGTTCGGCAATCTAGAGCAAATCTATGCCCGCCTCGATGAGATCACACCACCCAGGCTACAGACATTACTCCGCGAGAATGAAGCGGTTGCCCGTCAGAGCAAGGAGTTGGCGACCATCGTTACCAAAGCCCCCGTTACTCTTGACCTGGAGCAGGCACAATCCAGCCGTTTCGACCGGGGCAAAGTTGCCGACCTTTTCCGCGAACTCGAGTTCGCCAGTCTTTTGAATAAACTACCGCCGTCTACGGGAGAGGCGCAACCATTATCAGCACCGGTGCAGGTCGAGGAAGAGCCGTCCGTCAAGCGCGACTACCGTATCGTGAATACCGCTTCCGCCCTGGAAGCGCTGGCCAAACGTCTCTCAGTGGCCGGGTCATTTGCCTTCGATACCGAGACCGACGGCTTGAATCCGATTCAGGCGCAACTGGTCGGTATTTCCGTCTCGCCCACTCCGGGCGAGTCGTATTACATTCCGGTGGGACATGCGGGGCTGATGCAACCGCCGCAGTTGCCTCTCCAGCAGGTTGTCGAGAGTCTCAAGCCTGTCTTCGAGGACGCCGGGAAGCCGAAAATCGCCCAGAACGGCAAATTCGATATGGAGGTACTCCGCGGGGTCGGCATAAATGTAACCAATCTCAGTTTCGATACTATGATTGCCGCTTATCTTCTCTGCGAGCCTTCACTGGGGCTCAAATCTTTGGCCTTTGCTCTGCTGAAGGTTGAAATGACGCCGATTTCCGACCTTATCGGTTCGGGAAGCAAGCAAATCCCGATGTCGCAGGTAGAAGCCGAAAAAGCTGCCGATTACTCTTGCGCAGATGCCGACATGACCGGCCGGCTGAGCGAAATCCTCGGTAAAGAATTACGGCAGCAGAACCTCTGGCAGTTGTTCGATGAGGTCGAAATGCCGCTGGTGCCGGTTTTGCTGGACATGGAGATGAACGGCGTCAAGCTGGATACAGGGTTGCTTTCCAGGTTGTCCGTCGAGCTGGGAGAACAAGTTACCATGCTGGAAGGCGAGATTTACAGCCGTGCCGGTCAGAAATTCAACATAAATTCCCCATCGCAATTGGGTACGGTGCTGTTCGAAAAGATGCAGATGGAAGCGCCGAAGAAAAAGGGAGGCGGTTACTCCACTGCCGCCGATGTGCTTGAAGGTCTGCGCGATGTCAATCCAATAATAGGCTATATTCTGGAGTACCGCCAGTTGACCAAGCTGAAATCAACATATGTCGACGCTTTACCGGGCCTGGTTAATCCAAAGACAGGACGTATCCATACCAGCTTTAACCAGACGCGGACGACCACGGGACGGCTCTCGTCCAGCGACCCCAACCTTCAGAATATCCCTATCCGGGACGAGCAAGGGAGGCGAATCAGGGAGGCGTTCGTGACGCCGGAAGGTTCGTATCTGCTGGGCGCTGATTATTCACAAATCGACCTCCGCTCGCTGGCGCACCTTTCGCAGGATGAAAACCTGTTGAACGCTTTCCGCCGTGATGAAGATATCCACTCTGCGACTGCCGCTCAGCTTTATAATGTTTCGCCCTCGCAGGTAAATCCTCAGATGCGCCGCCTTGCCAAGACGGTCAACTTCGGCGTGATTTACGGGATGAGCGAGTACGGGCTCCAGCAGGCGACCGAATTATCGCGTGAAGAGGCTGGCAAATTCATCGCCGCCTATTTTGAAAAGTACCCGGGCGTTAAGTGGTACCTGGAGTTGACCAAAGAGCAGGCGAGAAAGAACGGTTACGTCCAAACTATACTCGGCAGAAAGCGCCTTATCCCCGAAATCAATGCCTCCAACCGGCAGGTCAGAGAAGCGGCCGAGCGGATGGCAATCAATATGCCGGTGCAGGGTACTTCCGCCGATATCATCAAGAAAGCGATGGTCGATCTCCACCGGGAAATGCCCCGCCGCGGACTGAAAAGCAAGATGCTGCTGCAGGTGCATGACGAACTGGTGTTCGAGGTGCCGGAAAACGAACTGGATGAAATGCGCCGCCTGGTTCCCGATATGATGGTAAATGCCCTTAAACTCAGTATCCCGCTTAAAGTCGATACCAAAGTCGGGAGAAACTGGGGAGAGATGGAAAAGTAATATGCCCGAACTGCCGGAAGTCGAAACCGTGAAAAACGAACTTTCCCCTCACATTATCGGGCGTCGTATTACAGGCGTGGAGCTTCTCTGGGAAGGTATTGTTAAAGGCCCGTCGCCCGAGGAGTTTTGCAAGCGTATCGTCGGGCAGAGAATTATCGCTCTCACCCGGCTGGGCAAGTATTTGATTGCTCGCCTGAGTACCGGCAACAAGCTCATCATTCATTTGAAAATGACAGGCTCGTTGCTGCTGGGAAAAGAAGGTGACGGGGTACCGAAATTTACGCGTGCCGTCATCAGCTTGGACGACGGGCAGAGGATTTTCTTCCGGGACCCGCGCAAGTTCGGTGTACTGAAGCTGGTGAATGATACCGCAGAAATCGAGCGTAAACTGGGGCCGGAGCCTTTCGAAGAGGGTTTTACGCAGGAGGTTTTCACAGCCCGGTTGTCGAAACGCAAGGCCCCCATCAAAGCGTTGTTGCTGGACCAGAAATTCTTAGCGGGAGTGGGAAATATGTATGCCGATGAAGCGCTTTTTACAGCCGGCATCGACCCCCGTCGTACCGCCGATTCTCTGTCGAAGTCTGAAATAAAACGTCTTTACTTTGCCATACAGAAAGTACTTAAAGAGGGCATCGAGTTTGGAGGTGCCAGTGTCGTGACCTACTTCCACCCGGACGGTTCTACGGGCACGGCGCATCAGCATTTTCATGTTGCCCACGGACAGAAAAAGGACTGCTCAGTTTGCGGCACTCCAATCGAGAGGATCGTGGTGCGCGGTCGCGGTACCTACCATTGTCCGCATTGTCAGAAATGACGTCTGCGCCTTGACAGTCTGCCCTCGTAGTAGTAAAATCCCAAAGCTGGGAAGAAATAAGAATAGAAGTATGAGGCATGTCTTTGGAGATGCTTTTGAAAAGGTCGAAGACCGGCAAGGTCATTTTTGAAGAGGTCCCTTCCGCTCATGTCGGTGATAAACTATTGCGCCGGGTGAGAAGGTCCCCGGGTTTTCTGAAGGTGATTTACAGGAAGATAGCCCGTTTCGCTATGGGGCTTTTTCACCGCGAACTGTTTTAACAGAAGTGCAAATAGTATTTTGTAGTATACTGAAATAGTGAAATTCGATAGGATCCTTATCCCGGTTGTCGGTACCGAAATCGACGCAGAGACAATAAATCTTGCCTGCCGTCTGGCAAAGAAAGACAGGACCAAGATTCTGGCGGTCTATATTATTCCGATTGTACGGGAACTGCCACTGGATGCCGAAATGAGCGCCGAAGTCAAGAAAGCGGAAGAGATATTAGCTTCTGCCGGAGAGGTTGCGTTGAAACATGGTTTTGAAATCGAAACCGACCTGTTGCAAGCGCGTAATGTGGGGCCGAGTATTATTGATGAAGCGGTAGAACGGAAGGTGGACCTCATCGTGATGGGCATATCTTACAAACAGCGTTTCGGGCAATACAGCCTCGGTAACGTTACCCCTTATGTCCTCAAGAATGCGGCCTGTCGTGTTATACTATATCAACAATATCAATCCAGTGAGAGCAGCGTATGAAAGTGGTTATTATGGGTTGCGGTCGTGTGGGCGCCAGACTTGCCGCGCAGTTGGATGCCGCAGGTCATAGTGTTGTCATAATCGACCTCAATGCTTACAGTTTCCGGAGATTGTCTCAGACCTATAAGGGTAAAGCAATTGTAGGCAATGGCATTGATACGGAAGTTTTGAAGAAAGCCGGCATCGAGTCGGCTGAAGTCTTTATAGCTTTAACGCAGGGAGACAACCGGAATATCATGGCATCGCAAATTGCCAAGCACATTTTTAATGTGCCCCGGGCCATTTGTCGTATTTACGACCCGTTGCGTCAGGAGCTTTTTGCGACGCTGGGGCTGGAAACTATCAGTCCGACGACTATTTTCGCCGATCTTCTGCAAAAGAGGGTCGAGGGCTGAGGAGTTTGTAATTATGTACATAATAATTGTCGGCGGCGGACGGGTTGGTTACTATCTTACGGAAGCGCTTCTAAAAGAAGGGCATGAAATTCTGTTAATCGAAGAGAACCCCGCCGTTTGTGAGGTCATCAACGAGGAACTGGGTAGCGTTTGTATGCGCGGCGACGGTTGCGAAGTGGTGACTCTAGAGGCAGCCGGTACCAGCAGGGCGGATATGCTCGTCTCGGTTACTGCTGACGATGAGGATAATTTGATTGCCTGCCAGGTCGCCAAGCATAAGTTCAAAGTCCCGCGTACTATCGCCCGTATCAGGAACCCGAAGAACAAGGAACTTTTCGAGAAACTCGGCGTTAATGTGCCTGTCATCAGTACCAACCTTATTCTCGAGCATATCACCGAGGAGGTCCCGACACATCCGGTGACTCATTTGATGGAACTGCGGGACAAGGGGCTCGAAATTATCGAGATGAAAATACCGGCTGGTTGTGCCTGTGTCGGCAGGACCATTAAGGACATCGTTTTACCTCATGGAAGTATTCTTTCCCTGATAATCCGTAAGTCTCAAAACCCAATCATTCCTACCGATTCCACTGTTTTGATGGCGGACGACCAGATAATAGCAGTAACTCCCCCGCAAGCCGAAGCGGAATTACGCGCGGTACTCATAGGCGAATAGATTGACAGAAGCCTCCCTCTATCGTTATTATTGGTGACAAATGTCAGTACGATGACGATAAAAGATGAGGGAGATACCGGTGACTGAAACCAAACCCAACCGACTCTGGGCAATTGTTGTTATCATCCTGATTTCCGTTGTAATTGTCGGTGTTATCGTTGCTTGGTCGAGATATCGTCCCGGCAAGCCTGTGGAGATTGTTCTAGCCCCGGACAAAGAAATCAGCGGCAATATTTTTATCGATGGCGCAGTGGTTAATCCGGGTATTTACCCTTTCGATAGCGGCGATACGATTGGCGCGCTGGTAAAGTCGGCCGGGGGTGTTACTGCCGACGGCCCAGCGGATAATCTGAACCTCTATGTCCCCTCGTCCGATACCCAGGAAGCAGTCCAGAAAATCGATATCAATCGGGCTGAGACGTGGTTATTGGAATCCCTACCGGGTGTCGGCCCCGCAAAGGCACAGGCTATCGTCGATTATCGCAATCAGAACGGCCCCTTCAAAAATGTCAGCGAACTCACCAAGGTTGATGGAATCGGCCCCAGTCTCTACGAGCAGATTAAAGACCTGGTCACGGTATCGGGCTGAAATTCAGGATGAGAGCACTTGTTACTTATCTATCTTAGTTGCGTCTGGATAATCGGGATATTGCTGGGCAGTAAATTCGGTATTGCCCCTGTCTGGCTTCTGTTGTCGCTTCTCCCTTTGCCGTCAATAATGTTTTTCCGACGGCGCAAAAAGCCGATTATAGTCCTTTCCCTGTTGATTCTGGTATTTCTCGGCGGTATCATACGGTACCACTCCGTCTTGCCGGTCATCGATGAAAATCATATTCGGTTTTACAACGAGAGGGGCACTGTCGAACTTAAAGGGACGGTAAATACCGCCCCCGATGTCAGAGACAAAACTACGCATATCTATTTGTCCGTGACTGAAATTAGAGATGGCAGTGTGCGGAAAGAGGTGGAGGGACAGGTCCTCCTCTTCGTTCCCAGATACCCTGCCTATGATTATGGCGATGAATTGCTGGTAAGCGGAGAACTGGTAACGCCTCGGTCAATCGACGATTTCGACTACCGGGGCTACCTCGCAAATCAGGGAATTTACTCCACGATGTTCTATCCGGAGATAGAAGTCCAGGATACAGGGAAGGGTTTTCCGCCTCTATCCTGGATTTATTCTTTGCGGGAACGTCTATCGTAATCTCTGGCCGAGGTACTGCCGGAACCGCAGGCTTCTATCGCCCAGGGGATGATACTGGGTATCAGGAGCACTATATCACCGTCCCTGCAGGACAGTTTCATGCGTAGCGGCACCACTCATATCCTTGTTATTTCCGGCTCGCAGTTCAACATCGTGGCAGGCATCCTGGTCAGTACCGGCATCTGGCTTTTCGGGAGAAAACGGCGCCTCTATATCTGGCTGGCGTTGGCGGCGATATGGATTTATGCCGTCCTTACCGGTATGAGTCCGCCGGTGGTCAGGTCGGCGATTATGGTCAGCTTGTTCCTTGCGGCCGACCTTCTCGGCAGGCAGAAAAGCGCCCTGACCGCCCTGTCTTTCGCCGCTGCGGCCATGGTGGCAATCACGCCTCAACTCCTCCGCGACGCCTCTTTTCAATTGACTTTTACGGCGACGCTCGGTATGGTTCTGATTGCTCCCCGGCTGCAGTCGCTGGGCAGAAGGGCCGTTGGTAAAATCTTCGGTACGGAAGGATTTTTCTCTTCTACTGCCGGCTGGATTTCCGATAACTTTTTCGTCACGCTGGGTGTTACCCTTGCCGTCTTGCCTCTCCTAACTTATTATTTCGGTTTTGTCTCGTTAGTCGGCACGCTGGCAACACTGCTGGTGCTGCCGGCTTTGCCGGCACTCATCGTTACCGGCGCGCTGGCGGGTACGGTCGGTATCTTTGCTTTACCCGTCGGGCAGGTGCTCGGCTGGCTTGCCTG
>JAFGHZ010000097.1 GCA_016929875.1 Dehalococcoidales bacterium | reverse complement strand
ACCAGAGGCCAACCTGTCGTGACCTGGTCGTCAACAGAACCTGACCGGAAGCGAGTAGAAGTGATTCTATTGCTAACGATACCCTCCGTCTCCAGTTCCGTCAGTTCCGCCGGTGTCAGACCCAGCAGTCCGCGATATATGCTGTCGTTGTCTTGCCCGTGCTGCAACGGAGCGGGACGCAAAGTGCTGGCAGGTGTCCTCGATAATTTCCATGGGGGAGCAATATGCAAACGGCTGCCGATATCTTCAGGTTCCGGAGGATATTGAACGATTTCAAAAGCCCCGCGCTGCCGTAGTTGTTCGTTTGTCATGACTTCGGGTATCGTCAGCACCGCACCGGCAGGTACGCCGGCTCTCTGACAGGCTTTCATCAATCTCATATTATCGAATTTACAGGTCCATCCGGAGATACATTTATCCAGTGCGTCCTGATTTTTAAACCGCGACTCCCTCTTGAGAAAACTCTTACTCGAAGCCCAGTCCGGCGCTCCCATCAATTCTACTAAAGCACGCCATTGGCCTTCCGAAAATACCGAAATCGTTATCCATTTATCTTTACCTTTGCACGGGTAACAGCCGCTCGGGCAGGCATTCGCATCGCGATTGCCCGTTCTGAAGCCGGCGCGACCTCCCATAGAGTAATTCACGATGGCTTCACCCATCTGACTGGTCATCGGCTCGATCATCGACATATCGATAAAGGCACCTTTCCCGGTGCGTTTCTTATGCTCCAATGCCATCAGTAGAGCCCAGGCAGCATGTAATGCCGGAATAACATCGCCGGGAGGCACGCCTCCAGGTCTGTAAGGAGGACCATCGGGATACCCCATAAAATTTACCAGGCCGCTGGTGGATTCGGCAGTTATCGAGTAACCGCGATAAAGGAACCACGGGCCTTTGTGCCCGAACCCGCTCAAACTGAGAACGATAATGTCCTGCTTGACTTCCCTCAGTACTTCATATCCCAATCCCAGGTTCCCCATCACCCTGGGGGTAAAATTATCGACGACGGCATCGCACAGTTTCACAAGGCGTTTGAATATCGCAACTCCTTTCGGTTCCGATAAATCGAGGCTTATAGTCGATTTATTTCTAAAAGCCTCGCGATAAAGGCCTACGCGGCCGGGCTCACCCCTTATGTTAAACCGGTAGCTGGAATCTTCCCGCGGACGGTTGGGTGATTCGACAACTATGACTTCTGCCCCCAGCCCGGCTAAATACTTGGTAGCATGAGGCAGCGATGCCCAGTGCTCGAGAGACAAAATCCGGACACCTGCCAGAGGTTTGATATCGTCACCGACCTTTACAGTTTTCTCGTCAACTTTGCGGTATTGCCCTACGGAACACAGACCCTCTCCTTTTCTCAACCCAGCAATTACTTCCTCGGTGTGCTGCCCCAGCAAAGGTGCCGGCGCCGGTACAGGTTCTTCGAGTTGTTCCGAGACAAAAAATTTGCCCGGGTATTTCGCCTTCCCGGCAATAGGATGGTCGATATCCGTAAGATAGCCTCTTTCCGCAAATTGAGGGCTATTAATAAGGTCGGCTTCGTTATGGACCGCCGCAGCATTTATACCCTGAAACTGGGCAAGCTGGACGATGTCGAACTTACTCCTTTCGCGAATCCAGGGCGCTATTATACCGGCAAACTCCCGCTGGTTATCAGGGTTCTTGAATTTCGGGTCTTTAAGCTCCGGGAAATCGGAGAGGAAGTCGACTATCTGCCGGACCTGCAACCTCGACAAATGCACCCATCCGTCCTTAGCTTCGAAAAAATAAGGAAATTCATCGGGCGATTCCCTTAGCAACTTCGAGCCTTCATACGAATATTTGGCGAATTGCTGATGATGCATATTCAGCATAGATTCGAGTATGGAAATATCGACATGCTGTCCGTAACCCGAAAACCGGCATTGACGGTATGCCGCCAGTGCGGCTACGGCGCTGGTAACGCCGGCGGTATATTGCGCTTGCGAAAGCCCCAATTTGAGAGGCTCACGGTCTATCCTGCCGGTCATCGCCATCATCCCGCTCAGGGCATTAAGGGTTAACTCAGAAGCTAACCAATCACGATATGGCCCGTCCTGACCGAAATTAGAAATCGAGACCATCACCAGACGGGGGTTCAATCTTTCCAGGACAGGATAATCCAGACCGAGTTTTGCCATCACGCCGGGACGGAAATTCTCCACCAGGATATCCGCTTTCTGCACCAATTGTTTGAATGTCGTAGCGCCGTTCTTCTTCCTGATATCCAGCGTTACACTGCGTTTGTTCGTATTTAAATAGAGAAATATCGGGTTCTTCTCGGGATTGGGGTCATCGTTGTCGAATAAACTAAGCCATCGGACCCCGTCGCCGGTTTCCGGGTTTTCTATCTTGACGACATCTGCACCCATATCGGCGAATAGTTTGGTACAATACGGACCGGCAATATAATGAGTCAGGTCGATGACATTAATCCCGCTCAAAGGGCCGTTACTCATAACGAGCGCCTCCTAACCGCAATCTACCGCAACTCGACTATTTATCATCTTGTAATTCTACCAAATAACAGGCAATTGTCAATTTTTAGTTTCAGGACTCGCCGACAACCTGTATTCTTTTGTTCTATAATATAGAAAGTGATCTCGATAATTGTCCTGTCGATTGTCTTCGTCCTGATTATCATACGGCGAATCGGTAAATTCCGTTTTCAAATCTGGCAGATAATGGCGCTGGGTGCCATTGCCGTACTGGCTACCCTGCAGATTTCTCCGCTGAAAGCCCTCCAGGCTATCAATCTGGACGTAATCTTCTTCCTCTTCGGAATGTTTATCGTCGGCGAGGCGTTGGAGTCCAGCGGATATCTTTCCCACCTTTCCTACCGGCTTTTTCATAAAGCCCGCTCTCTCGACTCACTGGTACTTCTCGTCCTCTTCGGTATGGGTATTATGTCCGCCTTTTTAATGAACGATACCCTGGCAATCATCGGCACACCGGTCGTACTTTTACTATCGAAAAAAGCGGATACGCCGCCGAAGGTCCTGCTGCTGGCATTGGCATTCGCCATCACCATCGGTAGCGTCACCAGCCCTATCGGAAACCCGCAGAACCTACTCATCGCCATGAATGGCGATATCGCCAATCCTTTCATTACCTTCTTCCGCTATCTTCTGCTTCCGACCTTAATCAACCTGTTCCTGGCTTACCTGCTCTTACGGTTGTTCTACCGGAGACAATTCGACCATAAGAGTATCGCCGACCACCCCGAACCGGTCAAAGACCCTGAACTGGCACGACTTTCCAAAATTTCGCTCTTGCTGCTGGTATTGCTGATACTTGCGAAAATCATTATCGTGTTCGCCGGACTGCGAATCGATTTCAGGCTAACTTATATCGCTCTGGGGGCAGCATTACCCATCATTCTTTTCAGCCCGAAAAGGTTCCGTGTTATCAGAAAAATCGATTGGTCCACACTCGTCTTTTTCGCAGCGATGTTCATCTTGATGGAGAGTGTTTGGGATTCCGGGATTTTCCAGAAAGTCATCGGTTCTACGAATTTGAGCCTGACCTCACTGGCAGTGATTATGGGTATCAGCATCGTCCTGAGCCAATTTATCTCCAATGTCCCGCTTGTCGCACTTTATCTGCCGATGCTGATGCAATTGGGAGTAGACGGAAAGGAACTGATTGCGCTGGCGGCAGGCAGTACTATTGCCGGTAATCTCTCAATTCTCGGGGCTGCCAGCAACGTCATTATTATTCAGAACGCCGAACAAAAAGCGGGAGAAACTCTGACATTCTGGGAATTTATCAGAATCGGGGTACCGCTCACTGCGGTCAACCTGCTTGTTTACTGGCTCTTCCTTACCATTTTCTGAGGCAATTAAAAAAGACGCCCGCTTAAGCCAGCGACGGCGAAATTTTGATATGCTTCGTTCTCTGATAAAGATTTTCGGCAGGCAGATGCCTCACCGGCAGTGCTCGCTGTCCCTGTCTCGCAAAAGTACCCTGCCGTGTAACCGTACTGCCGATTGCCGATTTTCTGCCGATACGCACCATTGCCGGATCGATGAATCTACCCCATTCCTCCGGGTGATAGAGCAGTGGTTGCCGTGTGGATGCCATATTAGCTTTCGAGACAAACTCTCTGGATAGGCCGGTACGTTTCTGATACTGAGACCATACCTCGGGATGATAGAAGATTGGCTGTCTGACCGGTGTAAAATCTCCACCGGTTCGTGCCGTTGTTGCATTCAGAACCAACGATTGTTTGAGATAATCGGTCCATTTCTCCGTATCATAGAAAAGCCCTTTGCGGACGGGCTGCTGATTCTTGATTGCCGAGTTTCCGACTGCTGCATCTCCGCCGAATTGCGACCGAATAGCGGAAGTTTGCCCCATATATCCCGCCCTGGCTTTTTTATTGTAATAAAGACCGTCTTTATCTGTTGTGTCGTCATTTACCTGTACCACGGACGGTTGCATTTCAGATGCATAATCCGCCCATTTCTGCCGATTATAATATAGCCCCGACTGCCCCGGCATTACCAGCTTGTTCATGGTCTTCCCTATAGCAGCGCCGAAGGCCGCTACCGGTTTGGCAAAGCGAGACCACCTTTCCGGATGGTAGTACAGTCCATCGCGGTTTGCCATGTTAAATCTTGCCAGTTCGACAGCCAGTTCCTCGTGTACAATGGCATCGGGTATGGCACCGGGTTGAAGTCTGGGCAACATCACTCTAGCCACAACCATTCGCAGAACACCCGAAACAAGAAAAACGCCTAATATCTGGCTCCCGAAGACGGGGAAGATATTGCGCAACAACAGAGCGCCTGATATTGCGCCTATTGCTACGGACAACGTTGTCAGACTCCGCTGATAGGAAATATATCTCAATCTCTGTTCTTTCGGTGTGGCTTTATAAAGGAAAGCCTGGGCACTCAAGTCGAAAGCCGCCCAGACCACCCCCGCAAATAGCTGTACGGCACCGAGATAGAAGATATTCCTGGAAAACATCCACAGGACAGGAACGAACGGAATAAAGTAGGTGACTTTCATCATCACGTTGAGACTACCGGATTTATCAACCAGCTTTCCCCAGTAAGAAAGGCTAATGATGCGGGCGATATATTCGCAGGAAATCATCGCGAAGTAAGCCATATAGCTGAACTTCAAGTTGGTTATCATATAAGCCGCTACGAGAGGACTGCTCAGGTTTACGGCAAAAGTAAACAGCGCCATGAAAATGATGAAGGTACCGAGGTGGCTATGCCTTGTTTCTTTCAAAAAGCTCAAGAACCCGAAAGCCTCTGCTTTCGGCACAGCGGTTTGAGATTGACTTTGACGTATTTTACCATAGAACACCGTGCTCGCTAGAGCTCCAAAGAGGGCAATGGCCGTGACGATAGCATAGCCATGGTAACTACCACTCCCTGCTTTATCCAGAATGAATGCCATCAAATATGAAATACCCAGATATAACGTACTGGCGATAGCCGCACGCCAGCTGAGGTATCGCCCTACTTTCTCGGACGGGATAAGATTAGCGACCCAGTTATCTCTGAGAGGCCCGACAAGAATGGAAGGTACCATATTCAGCACCCAGAGACCGATGAGCAAGTACGGGTTCAATTTACTGAATAGCAGTAATACCAGAACTACAGGGAGCCACGTTATAGTATTGATGATGGCAATAGAGATGGTCGTTCTTTTCAGATTATTTTGTTTTTCAGCTAAAGTCGGTACTTTAATCAGCAAGGCCGAAAGAGCCAGATTCAAGGCCGCAGTGAGAAGTGCGACACTGCCTGCATCGGCGCCGGCAGCAATAATAGAAGGCCCCTGGTAAGCCGTTACCGCACTTTCTATGGACGAAGTCGCCGATTCCCCATGGAAAATAGCAAGGCTCTTATCACCCTTGTTTTTACCGAACACAGGGAGTATTTTCATAACACCACTTTCTCGGGTTACTCAGGCATACAATCAAGACCCGAGGTTTTTATCAGAGGTGAAGCCGGTCAAAAAGTGCTACCAATTCGATAGACAATCGAGCCAGGTAACTCTTCTTCCCTTGTGGGGATAGGACATCGCGCCAGAACGAAATACTGGTTCCCGGGGTTTCGTTGGAGCTTTATATTTGCAAATCGAACATCAGGAAAACAAAATCAACCTGAGAATTGTCATCGATCCGCTATCGGCTGCCTGCTGAGCAGTAAGAGAATATCAAAAAACGAGGTCCGAAAACCACGCCCACCATATTCCACTTAATATATGCTCAGAGACAAGCCATTAATCATTTTTTTGACCAACCACTTGCCTCCTTCTACTT